>JAGRED010000255.1 GCA_020446725.1 Parvularculaceae bacterium
CCCAACCAAACCGTTGCATTCAATGCGCTCACAGGCGTTTTCGTCCTGCAGATCGTAATGATCCTGATTGCGCTCGCCCGGATCGGCCTGACCTTCAAGCGGGCTTTCTTCAGCGTCGCATCGCTCATCTTCGCGCTGGCGATGCTGATGCTGTGCTTCGTCTTCCTTCAATGCGATCTTTACGGCGCGTGCCTTTAAGCGGCGGCGCCTTCAAGCAGCGGGCCGGGCGGGTCGGACAAATCCAACCATGCCGTTCGTCTCGGGAGAGCTGCGCTTAGATAAAGCGACGGGACCTTCCAGAAAACGAGACTGCGGTGCACGAACCAATCCGCCGCCAGCTCGTTCCATCGCGGATCGCCGCCATCATGATCGGCGAGCCAGTCCCGATACGGCATCCAGTGAGACGGCTCATCCTTGCGGATCACTTTGAAAATGCTGACAAGCGCGTCATCGGCGCCGACGATCTTGTCCTCAAGAATCACATCGAGCTGGTTCATGCCGCGTATCTCGGTGATCATGATGATGCGGCACAGTTTGAAGAACAGTTCGTCATCGGCGATGACGCCATCCGTATCCAGCTCGTCAATACCGCAGCCGAAAGTGAGGCGAATGAGCCTGTCGATATGCCCGCAGGTTATGTCGACCTGATACGGCATATAGCCGCGTTGCTCGAAATAGTGACGAAACATCAGATAATGCTTGCGTTCATCGCGTCGATGTTTCTCAACCGCAGCGATAAAATCATGCTCGCCTGGGTGCCGCGCATAGACGGCTTGAAGAACGCGGTCGATGCTCGAATAGCCCCGATGTTCATTGTAGATGTATATCGAGGCGAGTATGTCGAGAAATCGCCGCTTAGCGTTCGCCAGCATTTCGCCAGTTGACGCCTCGCGACCCGCAGGCGTCAATACCGTCTCGGCGCAAACGGTCAGACTTCATTCACGAAACCGTGCGGCGGAAACGCGGTCAGCCCCTCGGAGGCGCAGCTGCGCCGCGTGATTGTCCGACTTGGGCGAGGCGGGCTAGTTTCGTCTCCGATTTCGGTCGCGACGCACCAAGGGAGAAGCCGATGTCTTACGCCTGTTTTTCGGTCGAGATTGACAGCCATATCGCGCACATTCGTCTCAACCGGCCGGAAAAAGCCAACTCCATGATTCCGGAATTCTGGCGGGAGTTTCCGCAGGCTGTCGACCGCATCTCCAACGACGCCGAGGCGCGCGTCATCGTCATTTCTTCAGAAGGCAAGCATTTCACGGCAGGCATGGATATTTCCGTGTTCATGTCGGGCGGGCTCGACGGCGATGCGTCGAACGCGCATGTCTCCGCCGAAGCGTTCCGCTACAAGATCAAAACGCTGCAGGAGACTTTCAACTGTCTTGAACGCGCGCGCCAGCCGACGCTCGCCGCCATCCAGGGCGGCGCCATCGGCGCAGGCGTTGATCTCGCGACCGCATGCGACTGTCGTTACGCATCGGAAGACGCCTTCTTCGCGGTGCAGGAAACCGCGATCGGGATGACAGCCGATGTCGGCACGTTTCCGCGCCTCGTCAAAGTCATCCCTGAAGGGTGGGCGCGCCAGATCGCCTATACGGCGGAAAGACTGCCGGCGCGCAAAGCGAAGGAAATCGGGCTCGTGAACGAGGTCTTTCCGACCCATGACGCGCTGCTTGACGGGGTGATGGCGATCGCGCGCCAGATCGCGACGCATTCGCCTCTCGCCGTCGCCGGCTGCAAGGCCATGGCGAATTACGCCCGCGACCATTCAACGGCGGACGCGCTTGACTACATCGCCGTCTGGAATGCGGCGATGCTGCGGCCTGACGACATCAAGGAAGCCTTTATCGCGCGGTCGGAGAAGCGGTCGCCGCGCTTCGACGCCCTGAAACGCCTTCCGGAATGAGATGTTCCATATCGGGACACGGGCGTCCCGGGACGCATTCGAATAATATCATTAAAGCGGCCTTCATCATCCCGACCTAAACTTCGCCGAGGTGGGAGGTCGCCATGGTCACGCTAATCGATATTTATTCGATCGCTCTTTTGCTGGTTTCTTTGACGATGTTCGTCATCCGATACCTGCGCGAAGAGCCGCCGGTGCTTCCCTATCTCGTCATCGCCTGCACTTGCGCCGTCGGCAATTTCCTCGGCGAGCAGGGCGGCGGGCTTGGCGCCTTCATCCTGCTGCTGGCGGCGACTTTCCTATTCATGGGCTGCATCTTTTATCCCCATCTGCGGCAGCTTTCCGAGCGCAAAGCCGATACGCCGAACGGCTGACGGCCGCATTCGCGCCGCGACAATATCCTTGAATCTCCCTGCGCCGGCCGCCAATTCGCCCGCATGCGGCGATCCCCTGACGGCTCCGTCATTCATTCAGGGAGACTGTCGTGAATCGTCTTGTCGCGCCCGCGCGTTCGCTCGGGCTCAAGCTTATTCTTGTCGGCGCGCTCGCCTTCATCCTGTGGATTCCATGCCTGATGATCTATGCCCTCGTCTGGGAAAGATCGACGCGCGCCGACGGCGTGCGCAGCGAAATCTATGAACTCTCCGGCGGCGCGCAAACGATCAGCGGTCCAATCGTCATTGTCCCCGCAGAGATAGACACCGGCAAGCGCACGACCCAGGGCGAGCCCGTGACGCGGCGAGTGACGGTCGCCTTCACGCCGCAGAAATTGTCAATCGATGCGTCAGTCAACGCCTCGGTCCGCAAGCGGTCGATTTTCGACGCGACCGTGTACGACGCCGATCTCGCCTTTGAAGGAAATTTCGGCCCCCTCATCCCGCCGCGCATCAGCGACGGCGTGGCGACATATTTCTGGGACGACGCCGAGCTGATCGTGAAATTCGCAAACGAAACAGCACTCAAGGGCGTGCGCGCCAATCCGGTCCTGTCTGTCGACGGCAAACCCGTCGCCGGAAAATTCGAACCCGGAATTACGATCGAATCCGGCGACGATAGCATCTACGCGGCGGCGAGCGGCGTTCGCATGCCGCTGCCGATCGTCGATCCCGCCGCAGGATTTCGGTTTTCGCTGACCCTGCCGCTGTCAGGCGGCGGGGCGATCCGCTTCTCTCCTGTCGGCGAGGAAACGACGGTGAAGCTTTCCGCTGACTGGCCGCACCCTTCCTTTCAGGGCGCAAGACTGCCCGATGCGCGCGATATTTCCGCCGAAGGATTTTCGGCTGAATGGCGCATTCCCTATCTTGCAAGAAGCCTCCCGCGCAGCTTCATCGCGGATCCAGGCCTTGTGAGCCTTGAAAGCGGCAAGGCGTTCGGAGTCGGCTTCGTCATGACCGACAGCCCCTATCAGAGCGTCAATCGCGCGCTCAAATACGCGCTCATGTTTGTCGGGATCGTCTTCCTGACTTTTTTCCTCATCGAAGCGACGATGGGCGGAAGGGCGCATCCGGCGCAGTATATTCTTCTCGGGCTGGCGCAGGTCGTTTTCTACCTGCTCGTCCTCGCTTTCGCCGAGCATATCGGGTTCGAGACCGCCTTTATCGGCGCATCGGGCGCGACCGTCTGCCTGTCGGGCCTTTACGCCGCGACGGTCTTTCGCAGTTTCTGGCGGGGAATAATCGCCTTTCTCGCCTTTTCAGGAGCCTATGGTCTGATATATCTGCTCATGAAATCAGAGGATTACGCGCTTCTGATCGGATCGGTCGCCGCTTTCGGCGCGGTCGCGCTGACAATGGCCGTCACGCGAAATCTCGACTGGTACGGCGCGCGCGTTGAAGAAACCCTCA
Source organism: Parvularculaceae bacterium (assembly GCA_020446725.1). Classification (GTDB taxonomy): domain Bacteria; phylum Pseudomonadota; class Alphaproteobacteria; order Caulobacterales; family Parvularculaceae; genus Amphiplicatus. Next base: position 3,745 of record JAGRED010000255.1, read on the forward strand.
CGCAAACGCGTGCGGACTAAAGGAGCGATAAGGCGATGGTGCAGTTGACCCTTCCGAAGAATTCGGTCGTCCAGAAAAAGGGAAAGACGCACCCCGCCCCCGCCGGCGCGGAAAAGACGGTGACGTTCAAGGTCTATCGCTACGATCCCGCCTCGCCTGAGAACCCGCGCCTCGACACCTATGAGGTCGACGCCGCCGGTGTCTCGATGGTTCTCGACGGCCTCATCAAGATCAAGAACGAGATCGATCCCTCGCTCTCGTTTCGCCGATCCTGCCGCGAGGGCGTTTGCGGCTCATGCGCGATGAACATCAACGGCGCAAACACGCTTGCCTGCACGAAGGGCATGGACGAATGCGCGGGCGATGAAATCGTCGTCTATCCGCTGCCGCACCAACCGGTCGTGCGCGACCTCGTCACCGATCTTTCGAACTTCTTCCGGCAGCACGCCTATATCGAGCCTTTCCTGCAGGCGGATGACGAAGGCAAGGAAACGGAATTCCTTCAGTCTCCGGATGATCGCAAGAAGCTCGACGGCCTATACGAATGCATTCTCTGCGCCTGCTGCTCGACCTCATGCCCTTCCTACTGGTGGAACGGGGACAAGAACGGCGAAGAGGAATATCTGGGACCGGCGGCGCTGCTGCAGGCCTATCGCTGGCTCGCCGACAGCCGTGACGAACACAAGAATGAGCGCCTCGACAGACTCGAGGATGAATTCAAGCTCTATCGCTGCCACACGATCATGAACTGCGCGCAGGTCTGCCCGAAGGGGCTGAACCCCGCAAAGGCGATTGCTGAGATCAAAAAGATGATGGTGAACCGCCCGGCGAAAGAGGCGAAAGCCTGACCGGGATTGCGTGCGGCGCTCGCCTCAGGGATCATGGCGGCGCGCCGAACGCCTCGAAAATGTCGGCGCCGACGCGTTTCGGACGGCGCGTCGCCGCATCGATCAGCACCCATGTCGACTTGACCGCCGCCGCGGCGCGCGTGGCCCCCGGCTTTCGGATATCGACAAACCGGTCATAGCGCGGGCCGTCGGCGGCGCCGAGCCAGGTGCGCGCAACAACGCCGTCGGCAGGCAGGATCGGATCGCGATAGTCGATCTCATGTCGAAGAACGACCCACAGCCACTTCGTCTTCATCGCAGCCGTCGCAATCAATAGCCAGTGCGCCGTCGCCGTTTCCTGCGCCCATTTGAGATAGACGGCGTTGTTTACATGGCCGAGCTCATCGAAATCGTCCGCCTTCGGTTCAATGGCGCGCGAGAAAGCCGTTTCCCAGGAAACAGCGCCGATGCCGTCGGCTGACGTTTCTGATTGTCGCATCGGATTCCTTTCGCCGCCATTCTATTGATGCGCGCAGCGACGAAAAGCCCTTGCGGCGCCTCTTGCAATCTCCTGCCGCTGCGCCCGATGAAGAGGTTCCGCAGCGCGGCCGGCATGCGCCCGGCCCCAGGACGACCCGATGGACGTCAATACGCCAAAAGCGAATGCGCCGACATTCGCCGAACTCTTTACGCCGAAGCTCGTCACCGTCCTGCGCGAAGGCTACGGCGCGAAAGAACTGCGCGCGGACGCCTTCGCCGGTCTGACGGTTGCGATCGTCGCCCTGCCCCTGTCGATGGCGATCGCCATCGCATCGGGCCTCGGCCCGGAACGCGGGCTCTATGCGGCGATCATCGGCGGCTTTTTCGTATCGCTTCTCGGCGGCAGCAGGTTCCAGATCGGCGGCCCGGCCGGAGCCTTTATCGTCCTTGTCGCGGCGAGCGCTGTCAGACACGGGCTCGACGGGGTCCTTCTTGCAACGTTTCTCGCCGGACTCATGCTCGCCGCCGCCGGTTATCTCCGCCTCGGGTCCTATGTGCAGCTCATCCCGTTTCCGGTGACGGTCGGCTTCACCGCCGGCATCGCCGTCATCATCTTTTCAAGCCAGATCAAGGACCTGCTCGGGCTCACCATACCGCATGACAGGCATGGACCGATCCTTGAAACCCTCGCGGCCGATGCCGCTGCGATCGGCACCTTCAACATTTATTCGGCGGCGATCGCGCTCGCGACAATCGTCATGATCGTCCTGGTGCGCATCTGGCGGCCGGCATTTCCGGGCATCCTCCTCGCTGTCGTCGCAACATCGGCGGCGACGGCTGTTTTCAACCTTCCGGTGGAAACCATCGGCGCCAAGTTCGGCGCAATCCCGCGCGGGCTGGCGCCGCCGGCCCTTCCGGATTTGTCGCTTGCGCGCATTACGGCCGTAATGCCGGACGCCTTTGCGTTCTTCCTGCTCGGCGCGATTGAATCGCTCCTGTCAGCGACTGTCGCCGATTCGATGACGGGAAGACGCCATCGCGCCAATTGCGAACTGACGGCGCAGGGCGCCGCCAATATAGCAAGCGCGCTCTTCGGCGGCATGATCGTCACGGGCACGATTGCGCGCACGGCGACCAATATTCGCGCCGGCGCGCACGGGCCGGTTTCCGGCATACTGCACGCGGCTTTTCTTCTCGCCTTCATGATCGTCGCCGCGCCGCTCGCCGCTTATGCGCCGCTCGCCTCACTCGCCGGCGTCCTCGCCGTCGTCGCCTGGAACATGGTTGAAAAGGAAGCCTTCGCCGCGCTTCTACGCGCGTCTCGCGGCGACGCGGCGGCGCTGCTCGCGACTTTTTTCCTGACCATATTCCGCAGCCTGACCGAAGCGATCGCGGCCGGCGTCGCCATCGGCGCGATCGCCTTCATTCGCCGCATGGCGAGCGCTGCGCAAATCACCATGGCGACGCCGCTCATTCGCCGCGACGAAGCGGACGGCGCGCCGCAAACACGCGAAGCCTATGACGCCGCGTCGAACGCGGGGAGCGGGCGATCCCTTGCGATCTACCGGATATCAGGCGCGGTCTTTTTCGGCTCCGCCGCCAGCCTCGGCCTCGCACTCGATCGTATTCTAGCCGGCGAGAAGACCTTCATACTGGACTTTTCCGCGGCGGCTTTCGTCGACACGTCGGGCGCGCAGGCGATCCGCAGCTTCATCGTCAAAGCGCGTCGTCAGAATGTCGAGGTCTTCATTACCGCCGCATCGCCGGCAATCCGCGATGAACTCGAACGCGCAGGCGTCAGCGAACCGCAGGTTCGCTTCGCCGAGTCGATCGAACAGGCCGCGCAATCGGTCACCGCTTGAGCGCGCCGGTTGCGATATCAACCCCTGCATCCTCGAGCGCGCGACGCAGCGGATCAAGCCTTGCGCCGTAACTGCCTGCTCGGTCGCCTTTCAGGCTGACCTCCTGACGCACCTGCATCGCGCTGATCGTCGGCGCGACATTGCGCGCTTTCTGGAAATCGCCGCAGGCGTCTTCCCAATCGAGCCCGCAAAGTTCGATTAGCTTGCGCGACTGGTTCGGAAAATCCGACGCGAAGTCTTCGTATTGAATCGTATGAAAGCGCCCTTCCAGGATTTTTTCAAAATGCGCGACGAGCTTTGCATAAAGGCCGTAACGCTGGGCGAGATCTTCAAAACTGGTCGCAAAAGACCAGAACTTCATCATGTCCTGACGCCAAATCGCGAAGGCGTTCTCAACCGGATTTCGGCGCACATTGATGATCTTCGCTTGCGGGAAGAGATGCGCGATAAATGCAGCGGATTCGATATTTAGCAGGTTTTTATCGGTAAACCGCTCATTCTCGATCTTCGTCGGCGCGCCTTTCATATAGCCGGCGGCGAGGCTTTCGCATTCCTCAGCCGACAGACGAGCCGGTCCCGACTGATAATTTTCACGGAACCATTTGTTGAAAAGGTTCGGCATCATCGGCATTTCGCCGCCCGGCTGCACGCTCGAATGAGCGGCGATAACGCTTTCGACGAGCGTCGACCCGCACCGTGGAAGGCCGACGATGAAAATCGGCTGCGGCTCGGAGGAGCCCGCTTCGCCGACGTTTTCCGGCGCCCGATCGAACACGCTGATAATCGCATCTGTCCAGGCGGAATGGCCGATCGGGTCGTAAAAGATCTGATCGTTCCGGTTACGCTCGGCGGCGATCGCATTCGCACGCTCGTATTCATCGAAAGCCGCATCAAAATTCGACCGGGCTTCGAAATTGTGGGCCGTGACAAACCGCGCCGTCGCGCGGCCGGCCGGCGCAACGTCCGACCTCTCCGCATAGGCGCGAATCTTCTTCTCTTCGTCTTCCATCAACTTGCCATTGCGCAGCAGGCTCAGCTGCGGATAGACACCTACAAAATCAGGGTCTGCACGCATACAGCGTTCGCAATAGTCCAGCGCTTCGTCACGCTTTCCCTGATAGGTGAGAAGCAACGCCTTCGTCGACAGGACCCGCGCATCATGCGGGGCAAGCGCTTCAGCTTCATTGATCGCCGCCTCGGCCTTTTCGAAATCCAGCGCCTGAATCGCTATCGATGCCAGCTGGCCGAGGGTTATGGCATCGCGGCCGGAAATTGAGAGCGCCTTTTCAAACGCCAGCATCGCATCGCCGTAAATTCCCGCCTCAAACAAGGTCGTCGCGAGATCGCGCCAGCCGACGGGTTCTTCGGGCGCAAGCTTCGTAATTTGCGTCGCAATCGTATGCATGGCGGAGAAATCGCGCCTCGTGCGGGCGATTTCCAATCGGATCTTCAGCGTATTGATGTTGTCGGGCATGATCTTCTCGGCGTGATCAAGGACATGATAGGCGGCGCCGTAATTTTCGATTGCCGCAAGCGCGCGCGCCAGCGTCTGGGCGACCCTAAGGTCGCCCGGCGTCAGTTGCAGCGCCGAATCGAAAGCTTCCGCCGCCGCAGCGTATTCCTGCCGGGCCATTCTCGCGTCGCCCAGACGAATGAAGGCGGGTGCGAAATCAGGATGCGCGGCTGTAACATTTCCGAGTTCGGCGAGCGCGGTCTCATCATCGCCCGTCTTGAAGTAGAGCTCAGCGAGGCCGGATTTGTAGCCTGGGTCATTCGGCTGAAGTTCCGCCGCACGCCGAAGCGGCGTTTCCGCCTCGGAAGGGCGGCCGGCCTGAAGCAGCGCCAACCCATACAGACTCAGGGCGCGCGCATCATCAGGCGTCTCCGCCAGGACTCGTTCGTAAATCGGGATGGCCCGGGTTGGAAAGCCCTGGCGGTGGGCCTCGAGGGCTTCCTTCATCGTAGGAGACATCAACGCTTCGGACA
>JAGRED010000256.1 GCA_020446725.1 Parvularculaceae bacterium
CGCGTCGCTGACGATGGAAAAGGATTTCAGCGACAATTTCTCGATTAAATCCGTCACCGCCTATCGCGAACAAGATTCAAATTTCGCCGACGATACCGACCACTCGCCGCTGACTTATACGGAGTCGATAAACGATAACCAGCATGACGCGATCAGCCAGGAAATCCAGTTTACCGGCAAGTCTGATGACAGCCGTTTCAACTGGGTGCTTGGCGGCTTTTACATGCACGAGAAAGGGCGAGATTTTTTCGATGTCTGGCTCGGCTCCGGCATCTTCAATGCGCTGGAAGCGTTGCCGGGCGCGGTCATTCCGCTGGCGCCGGGCGCGACGTGCCCGCCGCCGCCGGGACCGCCTCAGCCTTGCGTCGGCGGCGCAGGCAATCCCTTCAACATCGGGCTCGATCTCGACATTCTGATCACCGACCGGATCAAGATCGACAGCTACGCCGTATTCGGCGAGGCGAGCTATGATCTCACCGACGCGTTCGGTGTCACGGTCGGTCTTCGCTACAGCATCGATGAGAAAGATTTCACTACGTCGCTCTTCCGGAAAAATGCAGGGATTGAAACCGTTCCGCCGACGACTGTCAGCGACGATTGGGATAATTTGTCGCCGAGATTCGTCGCGCGCTACAAATTCGCCCAAAACTCGATGATTTACGGGTCGGTCACCGGCGGCTTCAAAAGCGGCGGATTCAACGGTCGCGCGACATCCATCGCCGAAATCGACTCGTTCGATCCGGAAAAAGTATGGGCGTACGAGGTCGGCGCGAAAACGGTGCTGTTCGACAATCGCCTCAGCCTCAACCTCGCCGGTTTCTACAACGACTATTCCGATATGCAGATATTCAGCGTGCGCGACGTTCAGGGCCTGATCGTCGTCGTCACTGAGAATGCAGCCAAGGTTGACATCAAGGGTTTCGAGGCGGAACTCGCATTCACGCCGTCAGACAATTTCAATCTGAGAGGAAGCGTCGGCTATCTTGACGCGCAGTATGACGAACTTGCGCCGACAGCGACCGTCACGCTTGACCATCGACTGGTCAAGACGCCGAAATGGACGATCAGCGGCAGCTTCGACTACGGGTTCGATATCGGCGCCGGCCGCGTGACGATCGGGTCGGGTTTCTATCACCGCAGCAGCTATGCAAACGAGCTGGCGAACGAGCCCATCCTGTCTGATGACGGATACACGCTCGCCGACGCATTCCTTCGCTATGATTTCCCCGGCGAGACATGGAGCCTTACGGCGTACGGCACCAATCTTGGCGATGTTCGCTACAAGACGAACGGTCTCAGCTCCTTCGGCAGTTTCGGCAACGCCGTCGCCAATTTCGGGCCGCCGCGCGAATGGGGCGTCAAGCTGCGCGCGGATTTCTAGGGCGGCCGGCGCATTCCGGTTGTTGAAATGAGGATGGATTAATGGCTTGCACCGTCAGCGAGGCTTTGCTCGCGACCATGAAGGCGCACGGCGTCCGGCGTATTTTCGGCGTGCCCGCTGCGCAACTCGGCCATGTGATGAAAGGCGCCTCGTCGGATCCTGACTTTACCTATATCACCACGCGGCATGAGGAATGCGCCGGCCATATGGCGCATTCGATCGCCAAGACGACGGGCGAAGTCGCCGCCTGTTTCGGCACGGTTGGTCCGGGCGCGATGAACATGGTGCCGGGCGTCGCCGCGGCCTGGGCGGACAACATACCGATGCTGGTGCTGACGCCGAACAACCAATCCTACAATGTTGATCCGTCGCGCGGCCTGTTGCAGAGCGTTGATCACTGCGGCGTCTATGCGCCGATCACCAAATGGAGCGTTCCAATCCGCGACGCCGTCAGCGCGCCGGCTGCGTTTGATCAGGCGATCCGGATTGCGAAAAGCGGCCGGCCCGGGCCTGTTCATATCGATCTTCCCTGCGATATCGGCGGCATGGAATGCGAGTTCGATCCTGCGGCCCTCTCGCAGACGCAAGCGCCGCGGCCCGCCGCCTCGCTTCACGATCTTGACCGCGTCGTGAAGGCGCTCGCCGCCGCGAAACGGCCGGTTCTGCTCGCCGGCGGGGGCGTCGCGCGTTCGGGCGCAACGGCGTCGTTCCGTCGTCTCCTCGCTGCGACCGGCCTTCCGGCCACATCCACCCTCAATGGACGCGGCGTCGTTCCGGACGATTATCCGCACCATATCGGCAGTGGCGGCATCATCGGCGGCGACGCCGTCATCAAGGCGCTCACAGAAGCCGACCTCGTACTCGCCGTCGGCGCCAAGTTCTCAAGCTGGATTCCGATCAACAAACCGCCGCTCTATCCCTCGCCAAAGGGACAGAAAATCATCCATGTCGATATTTCAGATCGCGTCGCCGGCCGTAATATTCCCGCCGACATTATCATTCAGGCGGATGCGCGCGAATTCC
>JAGRED010000257.1 GCA_020446725.1 Parvularculaceae bacterium
CGCGCCGTCACAACGTCTTTCTTTCGCTCAAGAACGGTCAGTTGAAGCTTGCCGTCATCGAGTTTCAGCACGTCGCCTTTTTCAAGAACGCTGAAAATCTCTTCATGCGGGATAGGAATGACGTCGGCCTCATTCGTTTCCTTCGCGAGCATGAGCCGGTATGTCGCGCCGTATTTGAGATCGAGACCGTCGTCCTTGAGAACGCCGGTGCGGATCTTCGGTCCTTGAAGGTCGGCGAAGACGGCGATGGGCGTATCGGCCTTGGCGCTGATTTCGCGAATCGCCTCCATCACGCGCGCCGTTTTTTCATGCTCGCCATGCGAGAAATTGAGCCGGAAAATATCGACGCCCGCCTGATGCAGGAGGTGAAGCATTGACGGCGACGAACTCGCCGGTCCGACGGTCGCGACGATCTTGCATTGGCGCTTACGCATAAAAAGTGTCCGGTGACTGGATTTCTCCCGGACCCTAGACCAAGTCGGCGCGCGACGTGAAGCGGCCGGTTTACTCGCAGATTTTCTTCCTGGCCGCCTGATATTCGCGGACGAGCTGATCGACGAAAACGCCTGTGGGGCTGCGCTTCTTGATTGCGCCGATCCCCTGGCCGCACCCCCAAATGTCTTTCCACGCCTTAGCGGCGGTGTTGCCGCCGGAACCGAAATTCATTTTCGACGGATCGCTTACGGGCAAATTCTCGGGATCGAGCCCTGCGGCGATAATCGACGGATTGAGATAGTTTCCGTGCACGCCGGTGAAGAGGTTCGTATAGACGATGTCATCGGCGCCGTAGCTGACGATCGCATCCTTGTAGGCGTCGTCGGCGTTCGCTTCATCCATGGCGATAAAGGGCGATCCGATATAACCGAAATCGGCGCCCATCGCTTCGGCGGCTAGAACGGCGCCGCCTGTCGCGATTGATCCCGACAGCGCGATCGGTCCGTCGAACCATTCGCGAATCTCCTGAACGAGCGCAAAGGGCGAAATGACGCCTGCGTGCCCGCCCGCGCCGGCGGCGACGGTGATAAGGCCGTCGGCGCCCTTGTCGATCGCCTTTTTTGCGAAGGTGTTGTTGATGACGTCGTGCAACACGAGCCCGCCATAGGAATGGATCGCCTGATAAACGTCCTCGCGCGCGCCGAGCGAACAGATGACGATCGGAACCTTGTGCCGCACGCAGCTTTCCATGTCTTTCATCAGCCGGTCGTTGGACCGGTGAACGATTTGATTGACCGCGAAAGGCGCTGACGGCCGGTCCGGATTTTCCGCGTCATGCTCGGCGAGCGCTTCCTTGATCTCGACAATCCACTCGTCGAGCTTTTCCTGCGGGCGCGCGTTGAGCGCCGGGAAGGAGCCTATTACGCCCGCCTTGCACTGCGCGATGACGAGTTTCGGGTTTGATACGATGAACAAGGGCGCCCCGATTACGGGGATGCGCATCTTTTTCCTGATGTCGGCGAACGTCGTCATTTTAGGCTCCGGGACTTGCGAGCCCCGAAGCTATGGGCGCTTCCAAAAACGTGCAATGGCTGAGCGCAGCGAGGCGCGCAGCGTTAAGGTCAGTCGCGATAGTCGAGCGGGGGTTTGCGATCGCCCAGCAGCGACTTGTATTTGTAATTCGGCCCGCGTGCGGCGTCGAATTCGGCGCGCGCCGCCTCGCGCAGCCCTTCATTCTGATAAAGCTCGATCGCCGTCAGCGTGAGCGCTTTCGCTGCGACCGTTGCGCCTTTGTGGCCGATCGACATGCCGCTCGCCGCGACCGCCTGCCATGAATGGGCGGCGGTGCCGGGAACCCAGGTCGCAGTCCTGAGGCCGACGGTCGGAACCGCGTAAGAGACGTCGCCGACATCGGTCGATCCGTAGCCGGGCGAATTTCCGTAGGGCTTGATCGTTTCCTGATCGCCGAGAGCGGCGTCCGGGTGATTGAAAGAAGCGTAGATTTTTTTTGCGAACGCCTCTTCATCTTTCGTGTAGGTGACGCCGCCGACTTCGGTCAGCTTTTCGTGCATGACCTTCGCCAACGCTTCATTCACCAGAAGCGGGTTATTGCCGTGAATGACTTCCCAGTCGACTTTCACGCCCGTTCCGAGCGCCGCGCCGCGCGCGGCGTCTTCGAGCCGGGCCCAGATTTCTTCAACGCCTTTCGTGTCGGGGTGACGGACGTAGTAGAAAACTTCGGCTTCGTCCGGCACGACATTCGGCGCATTGCCGCCCTTGGTGATGACGTAGTGGATGCGCGCCGCCTGATCGACATGTTCGCGCATCATGTTGACCATCATGTCGAACGCCTCGACTCCGTCGAGCGCCGAACGCCCGCGTTCGGGCGCCCCCGCCGCATGGGCGGACGTTCCGTGAAAACGGAATTTGGCGGAGCGATTGGCGAGGCTCGTTTGCGCTTCCGCGGAATTTGAGTCGCCAGCGTGCCAGTGCAGCGCGAAATCGACGTCCTTGAAAAGGCCGTCGCGCACCATATAGACCTTGCCGCTGCCGCCTTCTTCCGCGGGCGTTCCGTAAAGGCGGATGACGCCCGGCGTTTTCGTTTCAGCGAGCCAGTTCTTGATTGCGATCGCGGCGCCGACCGAACCGGCGCCGAAAAGATTGTGTCCGCAGGCGTGGCCGGCAGCCTTGCCCTCGATCGGCGCGCGCGTCGCGACTGCGTCCTGGTTGATGCCGGGGAGGGCGTCGAATTCAGCGAGGACCGCGATGACGGGGCCGTTAGTCCCCCATTCCGCAACGAATGCCGTCGGAATTCCGGCAACGCCGTTCTTGATCGAGAAGCCTTCCGCCTCGAGCGCGTCTTGAAGAAGCGCCGAGGATTGCTCTTCCTTGTAGCCGACTTCCGCATAGCCCCAGATTTTCGAGGCGAGGTCAGCGATGTCGTCATAATGCGCATCGATGCCCGCGATCACCTTTTTCGCGTCGGGCGACAGCGTCGGCGCCTCGGCGGCGAAGGCGGGTGAGAGCGGCGAAAACATGGCGGCCGCGGCTAACAATAGTTTAAATCGCATGGATGACCCCTTTTTTCACGCGGAGACTAGCCGGTAACGCTGGACGTTTCACCCGTCCGATGCAGACCGGGTCTCGGCGACATTCCGCCGGACGGGATCGGCGCAATTGTCAGCGTCGGTTTCGTTGGATTTTTACGTTGTTGGGCGAATTTTTTGACGAATTTCCGTGGGGGTCGGCATGAAAAAATTGATTTGCGCGCTCGCTGTTCTCGCGCTCGCTGTTCTTGCGCTCGGCGGATGCGGCGGCGAGGGCGGCGGCGCGGTCGCGCCGTCCTATGAGCCGCCGCGCAACCATTCTGCGAAGGACGCGTTTCTGGCGGCGCTGAAGGCCGACGGCTATGACAATGTGGTCGAAGGCGAACCGCCTACCGAAGTCGGTGCTATGTCCTCGCAAAAATATCGCACCTATAATGAACGCGTGCTGGTGCGCCGGCACACGAAGACGGCGCTCGGCGCCTTTCGAAAAATCGAGCTTGGCACCTGCGCCTGGATGAAATCCGGCAAAGGCGACGTGCCGAAATGGGCGCGCCCGCGCATTACAACGCCGCCGGCGGGCGTTTATGAATGCGATTACAAGGTTTCCTATCAGATCAATCCGCCATACGGCGAGAAATTCGAAACGCCCGGCAAAGGCGCCTTTTTCGAGCAGGACGGCAAATTCGCCTATATGGGCAAGATGCCCAACCCCTATCACTGATCCCGATCACTGAAAGGCGCGGCGATGAAAACCTTCGCGACGTTCGCTGCGGCGATCCTTCTCGCCGCTTGCGGAGACGGCGGGTCCAAATACGCGGCGGTTCCGAAAGGCGATCCGACGACGGCGCGCAGCGGGGATCTTCGCGGCGTTAAATACGGCGCTGACGTTCTCCTCGCCGACGACGGCCGCATATTCTGGGCGCAGCAGGCGATTGACGGATATTCCCGCCTTGAGCGCGACGCTGCGCTGACGGTCGCCGACCTGCCGCCGTCAAATTGTCGGTTTCCCGCGCCGGCCACAGGTGCGCTCGTGCGTCATGTGATCGTCGAGCGCGGCGTGCAGGACGCGCCGATTTTCTTTTTCAACCGCCGGGAGGTTGGCGAACGCGCGGCGAATTTCGTCAAATATTACGCCGCGACGCAAGGTCGTAACGACAAGGTGTGGAATCACGGCGAAAGCGACGTGATGCGCGTCGCCAACGTCGTCGTCACGGAAAAATCGGCGCCTGTTTACCTGGTGCTGTCATCCGAAACGAATGTCCTGTGGAACATCCTGGCGGCGCCGGGCGCGACGATCTCCAACATCGCACTCATCAGCAATGGCGCGGCGGGCCTTGCGAATGCGCCGGACGGCGCGGCGATCAATGTGCTCGCCGATGAACGCCTCGACGCCTGCCGTACGCCGCAACCGATGCGACGCCCGCAGGACAATTGGGGGTTCATTCGCAATTCGAAAGAAAGCGGCGCCGGCTATATGAAGGAAGCGGTCGCGAATAATAACCGGTACGCCGCCGACTACAGTCGCTGGTTCCGGGAAACCTTCGGCGTTCCGTCAGAATCGGATGCGATCGCGCAGATGGGGCTTTCGAATGCGCTGATCGGCCCAATGCCGGCGCGGGAGGCTGATCGCGTTCCCTACCGCGCCATCGGCGCGGGCCCGGTGCTGTTGACGCCGAAAGATTATCGCATCGTCGCGCCGCTCGCCGATTATGCGAAGGCGCATGACGCCATCATCACGGAAGCTGCGCGAAAGGCTGCGGGCGGCGATCTCGGCGCGATCGCCAGGGCGACGAAGTCATGAAATCGATCGAGGGATATATTCGCGCCTTCGCTGCGGCGCTCTTCATGATCGGCGGCCTTCTCTATTTCGGCATGAATGTCATGGTCTATTCCTATGCGGACGGGATCACGCGCCAGCAGCGCGAGTGGGAAAACCCGAGAGACCCGCTCGCCAGCCGCAAGCTGAAAATTTCCGAACATCGGGCCGAAGACGGCAAACGGTTCAAGCCCGGCTATGTCGAAATGGCGAAGTTCGACGATATCGACGCCGGCCGCACCGTATATTTTTCCGCCTATGTGCCGCTTGAAGATCTTCTGAACGCGGGCGAACAGCGTCCGTCGCCGGAGCTTCTGCAGGTGTTCGCAAAATCGCGCGCCATCCTTTATGCGCAGAAAGAATGCGAGCGGGTGATGCAGTCGGTCGCGCGCGAATGCGCCGTCAATCACGCCGAAGGGCGCGCGGAAGACGGCATCGTGTCAATCAGCGGCTATCTGCGCTTCGTTCAGCGCGACGATCTGGGCGCGATCGATGAAAATGCGGCGTGGGTGTTCTCGAACGTCAACGATAATTTGACTGAAGGCTCCGGCCGACCGACATCGCTCTCAAGCGGCGAAACCGGCCGCGCCGCGCTTTATCGCAAAGCGGCGCAGAAATGCGCTGAGATCAAACGGCGCGAAGGCAATTGCGCCATCACCGCGATGCGGGTCTCGATGCGCAAGGCTTATAAAGGCGGCTATGAGCTCGACGCGAGCGCGGAATATTCCTTCCTGATCCGCCAGCCTGCCTGAAGAACGCGCGCCTCACGCCGCTGCTGGCGCTTTTTCTCTCCATCGCCGGTCGAGTTTTCACCGCCCCTTCAATGGGTTGGCGTTCCGCCTGTCGTCAATGAGAGGGCTGCGGCGGCAGCGATGGCGGGATTTTGTTTGACAATCCTCTGATTTTAAATGTATTTAACCATATGGTTACAAAAAACGCACTTGCTCGGACGGCCTTCGACGCCATCGCCGATCCGACGCGGCGGGCGATTCTCGATCATCTGCGGCGGGGGGAAGTCGGCGCGGGCGATCTAGCGCGCCGCTTCCCGGTGAGCCGTCCGGCGATCGCCAAACATGTTCGCGTGTTGCGCCAGGCGGGATTGCTGAAAGAACGTCGTCAGGCCCAGCAGCGCTTTTATTCGTTGAATCCCGCAGGCCTCGCGGAAGTAGATCGCTGGCTTCAGCCTTACCGCCTTTTCTGGGGCGCCCGGCTCGTCGATCTCAAAACGTTTGTTGAAAACACCGATGCTGAAAAATGAGGGAGAAAACGATGGATGCTCCGTATGTCTTTGAATACGCCGTTCCGGTGACGTTTCCGGCCTCGCAGGCTGACGCTTTCGCGGCGCTCTCTGATGAGAAGGCGCTTAAGGTCTGGTTCGCCGAGCACGCGGAGATCGATGCGCGCGAAGGGGGCGCATACCGTTTCTGGGGTAAGCATACGCCTGATACGAAGACGCGCGCTGACGCGACGCAGACGATCGCGCATTACGGTCCCGTTTCAACTTTGAGTTTTGAGTGGCGCCTGTTTGGTCGCGACAGCAAAGTGACATGGACCATCGCGGCTGAAGGAGAAAAAGAATCGAAAGTGACCATTCGTCACGAATTCTCCTCGCTTCCGGACGGCGTGCGCGCCAAGGAGATGATCGACGATCTGTGGCGCCTGAACACCGGCAATCTCTGCTTTTATCTGATGGGTGAGCGCGAGATTTACCGTCCGGATTTTGACGATCCCAATCCCGTCGTCA
>JAGRED010000258.1 GCA_020446725.1 Parvularculaceae bacterium
GAGCTGCGCCGCGACGGGGCGTGTTCGCGCGCAGTTGCTTTTAGTCGCATTCCGCGTCCAGTCTTCACGCGCCCGCCGGGTCCCCCTAGTCGGGTGAGCAACCGCCTTTCAAAGGCCGCAAGCGTGAAAGCCATATGACGTCTTCAACCAACGCGACCGTTCGCTGGACATCAAATCTCGGCTTTATCCTCGCGGCGGCGGGCACGGCCATCGGCCTCGGTAACGTCTGGCGATTCACCTTCATCGCGGGAGAGAACGGCGGCGGCGTTTTCCTTTTCGTCTATCTTTTGACCGTTATTCTGGTCGGCGTTCCGATCATGATCGCGGAGTTGATGGCCGGGCGTCTGGGCCGCGGCGGCCCGGCTCAGTCAGTATCCGAATTGATCCGTCGTCACCGGACGAGCCCGGCCTGGGGCGTCATCGGGGGGCTCAGCGTCGTCATTCCGTTTGTCGGCATCGCCTATTACAGCATCATTTCCGGCTGGATCCTTGATTACCTCGCGCATTATCTCGCGCTTGGCGGCGTGGCTGGCGGGGCGCAAGCGATGAGACAGTTTGACGGGCTGATGGCTTCCGTCGCACGGATTGAGATATGGCATGCCGTATTCATGCTGCTGGTCGCCTTCATTGTCGGTCGGGGCGTGCAGGGCGGCATCGAATCGACGGCGAAGATTTTCATGCCGGCGTTGTTCCTGATGCTGATCGGCCTCGTCATCTATGCGGCGATCTTCGGGGACTTCAAACGCGGGACGGAATTTCTGTTTACGCCCGACTTCAGCAAGTTCAGCGTAAAGATCGTCCTCCTGGCGGTCGGGCAGGCTTTTTTCTCCCTGGCGATCGGGGTCGGCGCGCTCATGACCTTCGGCGCCTACGTCGATGACAACGCCTCGCTTCCGAAGACCGCCGCTCTCGTCGCGCTTGCCGACACGATGGTCGCCGTGCTCGCAGGGCTTGCGATCTTTCCCCTGGTTTTCGCGAACGGGCTCGATGTCAATCAAGGGCCGGGCCTTATCTTCATCACGCTTCCGACCGCCTTTGAAAACATGCAGGGCGGGCAGCTTGTCGGCGCATGCTTTTTCGCCCTGCTGTTCTTCGCTGCGCTGACGACCGGCATCGGCACAATGGAGCCCGTGGTCGCCTGGCTTGTCGGGCGCGGCGTGAAGCGCCCGCAGGCGGCGCTTGTTACAGACGTCTCCGCCAGGGCTCTCGGCGGCGTCATCGCGCTCTCCTTCAACGTGCTGCGCGATTTCCGGCCGATCCCCGCCATGCCTTTTTTTGCTGAAATGAGCCTGTTTGACGTCGTCGATTTTTCAATTGCGAGCCTGCTTCTGCCGCTGAACGGGCTGCTGATCGTGCTGTTCGTCGGATGGGCCTTGCCGCGCAGCGTCAGCGCGAGCCAGATCGCCGGCGCGCCGGTCATCCAAGGGGTCTGGCGTTTTCTTGTGCGCTATGTTGCGCCCTTGGCGATTTTGTCTGTCTTCATCGGCATCATCACCGCTACTTAGCGTCAGGAATGTTTCGTCATCGCCCGTCCGGCTTCCAATCGGCAATGCTCAATAATTGATGCTGGGATTGTCTCCCGGATAGATGACGCCGACGACCTCCATCGGCGCATCGGAAACGCATTGCAGCGAATGGAGCTGTTTGCGCGGCAGGAAGATCACGTCGCCGCCGCGCACGTGCGCCTTTGCATTTTCCGTCCACATGCAGCCTTCGCCGCTGAGAATAATCAGCGATTCCTCATAAAGGTGGCGATGGGGCTCGGCCTTCGATCTTGGTATCTTGCCGATGAACTGCGTCACGGCGTTCGATCCGTGCTCCTTGTTGATCAGCACCTGAAACGTTCTGGACGCCATCGGTCTTTCATGAGCCGGATCGGTCTCGGCCCTGCGAAGCGGCGACGTTTCATCAAAGTCGCCCGTCAGGCTTTCCGGAAACGCCGGGCCGTCGGCATGCGGGCAGACGGAAAAATAGAGCGCGCAGTCGTCTTTCGCGGACAGTTGAAATGCTTCTCCCGGCTTCACGATAAAGCCGTCTTTTCGCGCGCAGTCGAAGGTGCGATCGCCAATGTTGATCGTCATCGACCCTTTCGCCAGGAAGATCACCGTATCGCGCGCGCCGAATGACAGGATCTGCGATGCGCCGGCGGCCAAGGTTGCAAAAAACAGCGATTGATAGAGCGCGCCTTGTCGTTCGGTGATGACATCGCAATAGCGGAAGCCGTTCCGCTGATGGAGCGTCGCGCGGTCGGGAGAGAACACGTAGCATCCGCCGTCGAGCATGGCGATCGGTGAGGCCCCGGCAACTATTTCGGGGATAGTACGGTTAGCGGCGCTGTCGGGATCATCTTCGCGATAACCGTCCGGAAGGTTATTGTGCGCGCCGTCGCAAAATGGCGCGTCGCCCGTTCGCTTGCATGCGCACAGCAACACTTCTTCATCTCTTTCCGCCTCAAAAAAAAGCGGCTCGAAGCCGGTCCCGAGATGCGCGCGGCCGTCGCAGAAGGGCTGCCGCCGCGATTGGCCGCAACGGCACCACTGATAGCGGCGGCCTTTCTGAAGCTCGACCAGAAACGGTTTGCGCTCCGCGATCCGGGGCGGTTCAGTGTCACGTTCCGTCATCCGATCTCGACCTTCATGCTCGATCGCCCTGCGCTTTCGGCGCGCTGCGATGCATAGAAAACAGCGCAGGGAAAATCACCAGCGCGGATCGCATGTTTCCCGGAGGCCGTCGGGCGGCGCAAGCGTCCGCCGATCTTTACGGTCAGCTGAGGCGCGATCTCACAATCGCCGCCCCATCCGCCATCGCCTTCATTTTTCCGAAGGCGACCTCGCGCGGCAGGTATTTCATGCCGCAATCGGGGGCGATGACGACCTTGTCGGGATCGACATGGGGAAGGGCGCGTTCGATGCGCGCTGCGACGATGTCCGGCGTTTCAACGTCATGCGTTGAAAGATCGATGACGCCGAGGATGATAGTCTTGCCGCGCAGCTTTTCGAGGATCGACGTGTCGAGATTTGATTGCGCGGTCTCGATCGAAATCTGTTGGACGCAGCATTTTGAAAATTCGGGCAGAAAAGAATAGCCGGCCGGCCGTTCGTGGATAATGGCGGCATAGCCGAAACAAATATGCACGGCCGTGCGGCCTTTAACGCCGTCGAGCGCAACTTCAAGCGCTTCGACGCCGTATTCGCGCGCCTTTTCGGGCCGCGCCTGCATGTATGGTTCGTCAATCTGAACGTAGTCTGCGCCGGCCGCGAAAAGATCCCTGATCTCTTCATTGACGGCCGCCGCGTAATCGCAGGCCATTTCCGCCTCGGACTTGTAGAAGTCATTCTGCGCCTGCTGCGCCATGGTGAAGGGACCCGGCACCGTAATCTTGATCATGCGATCTGTGTTCGCCCGCAGGAATTCGATATCGCGCACCTGAACGGCATGTCGGCGTTTGATCTTGCCGATGACGCGCGGCACCGGATTGGGATGGCCGCTGCGGTCCAGCGCGACGCCGTGATTGTCGAGATCAACTCCGTCCAGAGCCGTCGCGAACCGGTTCGAATAGCTCTCGCGGCGCATTTCGCCGTCGGTGATGATGTCGAGGCCCGCGCGTTCCTGATCGCGGATCGCGATCAGGGTCGCGTCATCCTGCGCCTGCTCAAGCCATTCCGGCGCAACCCGCCAGAGTTCGTTGACGCGGACGCGCGGCGGGAACCGCCCCGCGAGTTTTTCGCGATCGATGAGCCAGTCAGGCTGAGGGTAAGAGCCGACAAGAGAAGTTGGAAACAAGGTCATGGCTTCACCTTTCGCTGTGGGTCTCAATCTGGTTCGGGTCCGTCATATTTGATCGCCGCAGCGGCGGCGCCGGACATGATGAAGCCGATCGGCCGCTCTGTTTCTTCCTGCAAGTGACCGATAAGGCTGGCCGTGCGCGCCAGGAGCGAGACGCCTTTCAGCGCGGCGAGGGGAAATCCGACATCGAGCATGACGGCGGGGATGGCGCCGTTCACATTGATCGGCAGCGGCCGGCCGAGCGTTTCCGGAAGGCTCGCTTCGACGGCGCGCAACGCGGCGATATGCGCGCCTTCGACGCCTTCGTCCTTCGCCATCTTGAGGAGAAGATTGGCGCGCGGATCACCCGACGAATGTTGCGGATGGCCGAATCCCGGGATCGCCTTTTTCTCTTTTCTCAAGTCAATGATTGCGGCCGAAGCGGCCTTTTTCAAATCTCCGGAATTCGATCCTTCCTGCGCGATGCCGGCGAGGAACTTGCCGGCGACCTCGGCGCTGCCGAGCACGACGGAGCCGCAGCCGAGCAATCCCGCCGCGACGGCGCCCTGAAAGGCTTCGGGCGCGGCTGCGTATGTCATGCGTCCCGCTACGACGCTCGGCACCAGGCCATGCTCGGCGATCGCCGTGAGGACCGCGTCCGCAAAACGCTTTTGAACCGGCGTCGGCGTTTCTCCGGTGACGAGCAGCCAGAAATAGCTGGTGAAATCGACCTTCCCGATGATTTCTTCGCAAAGATCGCGACCGCGCACGACGATGCGCTCGGCGTTTGAGGTCGCGATTGCGGAATGGTTCTGGTCTTGCTTGCCGATTCGCATTGTCTTCTTCCTACGGGCGGGCGCATTGGCCGACGTGGCGACATTGAGCGGCGCGCTCGCCGGGCGCGCCGGCATTGCGGCGCAAAGAAATTTCGCATTTCGAACTTGTCTTCGTTATTCGAATTTTCTATATCGATGTCAAGGTTTCGGCCGGACGCGGCGCGCGTCCTATCTTCGAATTTGGCGCGCCCCGGCGTCAATCAGGCGAGGGAGCGGCCCATGGTCAAAGTCCTTCAAGACGTAACGGTCCTCGAGATGGGCACGTTCATCACCGGCCCGGCCGCCGGCATGCTGCTCGCCGATCTCGGCGCCAATGTCATCAAGATTGAGCAGCCCGGGTCGGGCGATCCGTTCCGCGCGTTTAAGGGCGGTTTGTACAGCCCGCATTTTCAAACCTATAACCGCAACAAGCGCAGCGTGACGCTCGATACGAAAAACGCCGTCGAGCTCGCTTCGCTCGATGCGCTGGTCGCCGATGCGGACGTCTTCATCCAGAATTTCCGTCCGGGAGTCGCCGACCGGTTGAGCGTCGGGCCCGAAAGGCTGCAGGCGATCAATCCGCAACTTATCTACTGCTCGATTTCCGGCTTCGGTCGTGACGGACCCGATCGGGACCGACCAGCGTTCGACAGCGTTGCGCAAGCGGCGAGCGGTTTCCTTCGCCTGCTCGTCAATCCCGTCCATCCGCGCGTCGTCGGCCCGGCGATCGCCGATGCGGTCACCGGCTTTTACGCCGCGCTCGGCGTTCTCGCCGCGCTCACCGAACGTGCGAAAACGGGCAGGGGCCGTCTTGTCGAGACCTCGATGTTCGAGGCGATGTGCCATTTCAATCTTGATGATTTCACGCATTATTTTTCCGCCGACCAGATCATGGGCCCCTATAGCCGCCCGCATGTATCGCAATCCTACGTATTTCAGTGCGCCGACGATCGCTGGATCGCCCTTCATATGTCGTCGCCGCCGAAATTCTGGGAGAATCTCGCCGCCGCGGTCGACCAGCCGGATATGCTGAAGCGTCCCGAATTCGTCGATCGCGCCGCGCGTATCGCGAATTATGAAGCGGTCAGCACGTTCCTCGCGCCGATATTCAAGACGCGGACGGTCGAGCAGTGGTGCGCGAGGCTGCAAGGGCTTGAAGTTCCGCATTCGCCGCTCAGAACCCCGCCCGACGTGATGGACAGCGCGCAGGCGCAGCATCTCGGCATTGGCGTTGAAACGACGCATCCGACGATGGGTCGTTTCAGAACCGTGCGATCTCCTCTTTCGTTTGATGGGCAGCGCGAGCAATCGGTAAAGGCCCCGCCTGTCCTCGGCGAGCATAATGAGGAAATTCTCGGCGGCGGGCGAAAGATCAACGCCGCCGAATAGCCGGAAGGTCCGCTCCGCCAAGCGCCTTGTTTCGAAGGGGTCTTGTTGCAGAGTTCAGGCGGCGGCGTTAGCTAGGCGCTGGACGAAAAGGCGCCGACAATGGACAAGCCGCAAAAGGCCGAAAAAGAACCGGAATATCTTTCAACCCTCGAACGGGGACTTTCGGTTTTGCGCGCTTTCGACAAGACGCGGCCCGAAATGCAGTTGAGCGAGGTGGCGGCGGCGACCGAGTTGAGCCCCGCCGTCGCCAGGCGGTGTCTTAATACGCTCGAAAAGCTCGGCTATGTCGCGCGCCACGGCCGCAAGTTTCTTCTGAGGCCGGAAGTCCTCTCGTTCGGCTGGTCCTACATCTCGTCCATGAATTTTGAAAGTTTCGCCCTGCCGCACCTTCAGGCGGTGCGCGACGAAACCGGCGACAGCTCGTCAATGGCGGTGCTTTCGGGACACGATATTCTCTATGTCGCGCATGTTTCAACGCAGCGCCATCTAAGGCTGAGCGCGAGCGTCGGAACGCGGTTTCCGCTTCATGCGACGTCGCTCGGCAAGGTGCTTCTCGCCTTCCAGCCGGAAGATGTGATTGACGCCTATCTGGCGACGGCGCCGCTTCGCCGCTTCACCGCAAATACGATCACCTCGCCGGATACGATGCGCGCCCATCTGATGGACGTTCGCAAGCAGGGGTATGATTCGGCGCTCGACGAGCTCGATTACGGCATTGTTTCCGTTTCGACGCCGGTTTTCGACCGCGAGGGGCGCATCGCCTGCGCCATTAACTGCTCGACCTCGACAACGCGCATTTCCCTTGATGAGCTGGTCAAGTC
This sequence comes from Parvularculaceae bacterium, assembly GCA_020446725.1. GTDB lineage: Bacteria > Pseudomonadota > Alphaproteobacteria > Caulobacterales > Parvularculaceae > Amphiplicatus. The sequence goes on from JAGRED010000258.1 coordinate 6,791, forward strand.
GCGCGTGCCGCTATTGCGAGATGCGTCCCACCGGATTGAAGCGGCGCTTTCCCAGTTCCCTTACGTTTCTTACTCACTCGCCCGCAGCGGCTAGACGAATCAGCTAATGCCGCCGACCGTGATTCCGACGCGGTGAAACGTTCATTTTTTCGATTATCGAACTTGACTTCGATGATCGAACTTTTACTATGCCCATAGCGCAAAATAGGCGCCTAAGAGCCGGCGGCTCGACTCGTCTTGGGCCGGATGGTTCGCAACGGGAGGGATTCGCCATGGCTGATAATAAATTAAAGCGTTTGACTTTGTTCGGCTCCGCAGCCGTCCTTGCACTGACAATGCCGCAGATCGCCGGCGCTCAGTCAGGCTCCGGACAGGCTGTCGATACGGACGACCAGATTGTCGTGACGGCGCGGCGTCGCGATGAATCCGTTCAGGATGTTCCCGCGCAAGTGACGGTGCTAAACTCATCAGCAATCCAGAACCGGAACATTCAGCGCCCGCGGGATTTCATCGCCCAGGTGCCGAACGTCACTTTCATCGAAACCCAGAACGCCGGCACGAGCTTTCTCGTCATTCGCGGCATTTCACAGGCGCGCAACAGCGAACCGTCGGCTGCTATCGTTGTCGACGGCGTGCCGATGACGCAGCCCGCCCAGTTCAACCAGGAACTGATCGACATCGAACAGATCGAAGTTCTGAAAGGCCCGCAGGGCGCCTTGTACGGCCGCAACGCGATCGGCGGCGCGATCGTCATTACGACGAAAAAGCCGAGCGACGAGTTCGAAGGCAAGATCACGGCGGGCTATGAATCGGGCCCGGGTTACAGAATTCAGGCGTCGGCGAACGTCCCGCTTTCCGACACGCTCTTCATGCGCGGCGCCGTGTCGTGGTTCGACACCGACGGCCACCTGACCAACGTCAACACGGTTGACGCGAGCGCTGAAGAAAATGTCGATCCTGTCGAGGATCTAAATGCGCGGCTCTCGTTCCTCTATGCGCCGACTGAAAATTTCAGCGCGGATCTGCGCCTTTCCGCCGACCTTCTTGATAC
>JAGRED010000259.1 GCA_020446725.1 Parvularculaceae bacterium
ACGCAGATCGTCGAGAGACATGTTGTCGAGAAGGATGATGCGCGCGCCGTGCTCAAGCGCTTCTTCCATTTCTTCGAGCGTTTCGACCTCGATTTCGATCGCGGTCATGTGGCCTACGGATTCCTTCGCGGCCTTCATCGCCTCGGCGATGCCGCCCGCCGCGACGATGTGATTGTCCTTGATCATCACCGCGTCATAAAGGCCGAAGCGATGGTTCGATCCGCCGCCGCATTTGACGGCGTATTTCTCGAAGGCGCGCAGCATCGGCGTCGTCTTGCGCGTGCAGGCGATTTTCGCATGCGTGCCGGCGACGGCGTCGACATAGCGCGCGGTTTCGCTCGCAACGCCCGATAGCCGGCCGAGGAAATTCAGCGCGACGCGTTCGGCGGTGAGAATGCCGCGCGAGGGCCCCTCGACGCGCATGACGATATCGCCGTCATCGATGCGCGCGCCGTCGCCAAGCTCAACGCGTGTCTCGATATCCGGATCGACGAGGCGGAAGGCCGCGAGCGCAAGATCGACGCCGGCGATGACGCCTAGCCGGCGCGCGGAGAGCGTCGCGCGGCTCATCGCCTCGGCGGGAATGCACGCGACGGAGGTGATGTCGCCGGCGTCGCCGAGATCTTCGCGGAGCGCGCGTCGAACCGCGTCTTCAATCATGAACGGCGGAAGCGACATCAGGAGTATTCCTCCTCCCATTCGATATCGGCGGCTTCGCCGCGCCAGATTTCCGTATGCATCGGCTCGTCGTCCGTTTCCGGAAAATCGGTTCTGTGATGGCCGCCGCGGCTTTCCTCGCGCATGATCGCGCCCTGCACGATCAGTTCCGCCGAGGCGAGGGCGCTTTTCAGCCCGCTCGTCATCAGCGGCGTGCGGTTCAGTTCGTTGATCACCTCAAGCGTTTCCATGAGGCTTTTTTCAGAGCGATTGAGCGCGGCGCCTTTCGACATCGCCTTTCGAAGCCGCATCATCAGTTTCGCATCGGCGGGTTTCGGCGCGAGCTCCGCGCGGTCTTCTGGCGCCGCCGCATTCTTGCGGATGACGAGCGGCGCGGATTTCAGCCGCTCGGCGATCGCCGCGCCGAAGACGACCGCTTCAAGAAGCGAATTCGAGGCGAGGCGGTTGGCGCCGTGAACGCCGGTCGAGGCGACTTCGCCGACCGCGGAAAGCCCTTCAAGGGATGATTTTCCTTCAAGGTCCGTCATGACGCCGCCCATATGGTAATGCGCGGCCGGCGCGACGGGCATCAGGCTTTCGCGCGGATCGACGCCGTGACGCTGGCAGGCGGCGAAGACGGTCGGAAATTTTTCCGGGAAGTCGGCGCCGATCGCCGAACGCGCATCCAGATAGGCGCCGCGCTTCGCCTTGCGCTCCGCTTCGGCCGCGCGGGCGACGATGTCGCGCGGGGCGAGGTCCTTGTCGTGGTGATAATTCGCCATGAACGGCGCGCCGTCGGCGTTTACGAGGATCGCGCCGTCGCCGCGCAGCGCTTCGGTCGCCAGCGGGGCTGGGTCTTCGCCGAAATCAAGCGCCGTCGGATGAAACTGTACGAATTCGGGATCGCGGATGA
>JAGRED010000260.1 GCA_020446725.1 Parvularculaceae bacterium
CTCGACGGCGCTCCAGTCGAGTTCCGCTCTCACCTCGTCAAGCGTCTTTCCCGCTTTGACGAGCCGATCGACATTGTCAGCGACGAACGACAACGCATCGATAAGGAGATCGAGATAGGCCATATCGGTCATGATCTCGCCATGACCGGGCACGATGTAATCGGCCGGCAGCGTCCTCAGTTGTTTTAGAACCTCGATCCAGCTGCGGGGATGGCTGTAAAAACCGTAAGGCGTCGGCCTTACGACGACATCGCCAGTCGCCAGAATTTTCTCTGCGGGAAGATAGGCGATGACGTCGCCGGCCGTATTGCCCGGCCCCATATGACGCAGTTCCACCCTGCGGCCGCCGAGATCAATCGTCAGCGCATCTGCAAAAGTGCGGTTCGGATCAATCGGCTTCAAGGCGCGCACTTCTGAATCAACGAGATCGAAATAGTCGAGCGCATTGGTGAAATAGGCGCGCATCGCCGGCGTCACGTCATCGCCGTTCGACCGCTTGCCGGTCGCCAGCGCGTTTTTCAGGCGCGAGCGTGAGGCTTCGTTCGCCGCTTCGTCAGGCGGGGTGAATGCGTTGAGCGGGCTTCGTATGGCGCTCGCGGTGAATTCGTGCGCGATGATCTCGGCGTCGGGAAACTTCCCAAGTATCTTGTAGGCGCCCTGCGAATGATCCCCGTGCCAATGACTGATCACCATGTGGGTGACAGGAAGGTCGGTGAGGTCGGCGACCTTGGCGAGCACCCTTTCGCCGACCAGCGGCGTTCCCGCGGGGTCAAAGAGCAGGACGCCGTTTTCGCCGATGACGATCAGGGTCGTGCCGGTCGGCGGCGCATTATAGGAAACCGGGCGCACGCCGGCCCAGACGCCGTCTGCGAGCCGGGTCCATTCGAACTCAAAAGGGTCTGCCGCGAGGCAGGACGTAATGGCGCTGAAGACCGCCGCCAGCAACGCCGCGGAACCTCTGACAATGCCCATTTTACCCTCCCGTGTGACATTTGTAATAGACCTTTATCGGCCCGCATTCCTCAAGTGCCTTTCGCCGGCGCGACTGTCGCCTGCGGTAGGACGAGGCGGGCGTTCGGTTTGACGGGGGGCAGGGGCTGTCGTAGCAAGCCGCCTCTCTGATCGAGGCTTCTCATTTCATGACCGTCACCGTCCGTTTTGCGCCTTCGCCGACCGGCAAAATTCACGTCGGCAATGTGCGCGCCGCGCTATGGAACTGGCTGTTCGCCCGTTCCCGCGGCGGTAAGTTCATCCTGCGCATTGACGATACGGATCAGGAACGCTCGACAAAGGAAAACGAAGACAGGATTCGCGAAGACCTTGTCTGGCTCGGCCTCAATTGGGACGAGACGTTCAGCCAGTCCGCCCGTTTCGGCGATTATGACGAGATTTCGGACAGGCTGCGCGCAAGCGGCCTTCTCTATCCGTGTTATGAAACCGCTGAGGAGCTCGAAAGAAAACGCCGGCTTCAGCGGACGCGGGGACTGCCGCCCGTTTATGACCGGGCGGCGCTCAGCCTGACGGCGGAGCAGATCGCGGCGTTCGAGGCGGAAGGGCGAAAGCCTCACTGGCGTTTCAAGCTGTCGCAGACGCCGGTCAAATGGAACGATCTCATTCGCGGCGAAACGGTCGTCGATACGGCGAACGTGTCTGATCCGGTGCTTATTCGCGAAGACGGCATGTATCTTTACACGCTGCCTTCCTGCATTGACGATATCGATTACGGCGTCACGCATGTCATCCGCGGCGAGGACCACGTCACGAACGCGGCCGTGCAGGTCGAAATCATGGACGCGGTGATTGCGATTCGCGCTGGACAGGGAAAAACCGGCGCGCTGCCGGCGTTCGCCCACCACTCGCTGCTGATCGGCGCGGACGGGCAGGGATTGTCGAAACGGCTCGGCTCGCTGTCGATCGAGCAGATGCGTGCGGACGGCCTCGAAGCTGCGGCTATTACGAGCCTTCTGGCGAAGCTCGGGACGGCGGAGCCCGTCCTGCCCCAGACCGATCTCATGGCGCTCGCTCAAACCTTCGATTTTGAAAAAGTCGGACGCGCGCCGGCGCGCTTCGATGAGGCCGAACTGCTTCAGCTCAACGCCAAGATCCTGCATGACCAGCCGTTTGCAGCGTTGTCGACGCGCCTTTCCGCGCTCGGCGTTTCAGAATCCGTTTGGGACGCGGTGAAAGGCAATGTCGTCAAGCTCGCAGATGCGGGCGTCTGGCGCGATATCATCGAAGGCGCGATCGAACCGACGATCGAAAATGCCGACTTCTGCGCGAAGGCATCGACGCTTGTGCCGGATGAGCCGCTGACGAGCGAAAGCTGGGGCGTTTTCGTCGATAGGGTGAAAGCGGCGACGGGCGCGAAAGGCAAGGCGCTCTTCCATCCCTTGCGTCTTGCGCTTACGGGCCGCGAAAAAGGTCCGGAGATGGCGACGATCTTTCCGCTGATAGGTGCGCAGAAAGCGCGCGCGCGCCTTAACGGCCGGAACGCCTAAATAACTTCTTCAAGGGTTCGCTTGGCGAGCAGCGGGAAGACATCTTCGGCGCGATCGACAAAGCTCAGATCGGTGAGAAGTTCGGGCGCTGCGAAATCGCGTTCGACGATATGCTCAAAGAGCGATTTCAACGGCGTCCAGAACCCGTCGAGATTGAGGACGATGATCGGCTTGCGGTGAAGCGCGAGCCGCGCCCAGGAAAGCGTTTCGATCAGTTCTTCGAGCGTTCCGATGCCGCCGGGCAGAGTCAGGATGGCGTCCGATTCCTCGAACATCATCATTTTCCGCTCATGCATCGTCTTGACGATCGTATGATCGACCCCGTCGAGAACGCCCTCAAGATCGACAAGGAAATCGGGAATGATGCCGAAAACCTTGCCGCCCGCATCGCGCGCGGCGCCGGCGGTGACGCCCATCAGGCCGAGCTTGCCTCCGCCATAGACAATGCGCCAGCCGCGTTTCGCCGCCTCCTGACCGATCCGACGGGCTTCAGCCGCGAATCGGGGATCGTCACCTGACCGGGAACCGCAGTAAACGCACAAGGATTTCATGGACTTGGCTTCTTTTGATCGTTTCGCGCGATTGTAGGAACAAACCCCTATTGTTAGAGTTAACGGCAAGCGTCAAGGCGAGGAAATTGCAAGGGGTCCGGGCATGCGCGTCGTCATCATTTTCATCCTGCTGATCGTCCTTGGCTTCATCGCGTGGAAAGCGGCGGAGCGGTTCAAGCTGATTGAGCCGCCGGCTCAGGAAGAAACGACGCCTGGATCGAGCGCGACGACGCCGGATGAGGAGGCGATTGCGCCGTCATTGCCGAGCTTTGACATCGTCCGCGTCGATCGCACCGGTTACGCCGTCATTGCGGGGCGCGCGACGCCTGGCGCGAAAGTGACGGTGCTGGCGAATGACGAACCGCTCGCCGAGACCACAGCCGAGGGTGACGGCTCATGGGTTATCGCCACTGAAACGCCGCTCGACGCCGGGCCTGTCGAGCTGTCGCTCGAAATGACGACGCCGGACGGCGGTACGATAAGGTCCGACCAGACAATCATCATTTACGTGCCGCAGCGCGAAGGCGATCGCCCGCTTGTATTGAGAACGACGCCCGGCGGCGCAACGGAAGTGTTGCAGGAGCCGCGCGACGACGGCGTCGGCATGGGACCGCTTTCGCTGGAAACGATCGATTACGACGATCAGGGCGCTGTCATCTTCGCGGGCAAGGCGGAATCGGGACGGGTCGTTCAACTGTTTGCGAATGGACAGTTTGTCGGACAGACGACCGCCGGCGGAGACGGGCGCTGGCGGCTGACGGCGACGATGCCGCCGGGCGTTTACACGCTCCACGTCATCCAGCTCGATGAAAACGGCCGGCCGGCCTACGCAATCGAGCTTCCTTTCGAGCGCGCGAGCCTGACCGATATTGAATTGCGCGACGGCAAGGTGATCGTGCAGCCGGGGAACAGCCTCTGGCGCATCGCGCGCCGCGCATACGGCCGCGGCATCCAATACACGGTCATCTACGAGGCGAACGCCGACCAGATCCGCGATCCCGACCTTATCTATCCGGGGCAAATCTTCGAGGTTCCCGAACAGCCGGCGGAAGAGCCCGCCCAATAAGGGCGTGGGTCAGGACTTGCCGGCCGCGCCGAGCGCGACGGCGAAACGTGCCTGGCTGTCGGTCCAAACGCCTGCGCGTTCAAAGCCGGCGCGCCTGAGCATCGCGTCGAGCCCGTCGATCCGCCATTTGCGCGAGTATTCCGTAAGGATGCGCTCATTCTTCTCAAAGCGCCGCCGGCCCGTTTTCCACGTCACCGTCTGCTCTTCTTTCGCTTCAAGGTGCATTTCAATTCTGGATTCGTCTTCGTTGAAGAATGCGACATGCCGCCATGCGGCCGGATCAAAGTCTGCGCCGATGATGCGGTTCACATGGCGCAGGATGTTTCGATTGAATGCGGCCGTGACGCCTGTCGCGTCGTCATAGGCGGCCTCAAGCGTCTGCGTTTCCTTGACGAGGTCGACGCCGAGCAGGATCGCGGAAGACGCGTTCAGGTCGCGCGTCGATCTCAAAAGCCGCTGGGCCTTGGCGTCTTCGAAGTTGCCGAGACTTGATCCCGGAAAGAAAGCGAGCGTCGGCATGTCGCGCATCTCTTCGGGGAGGTCGAGAGATTCCGAAAAGTCGGTCCCGACGCCGGCCATCGGAATTTCCGGAAAACGCTGGTGAACGCGTCCGACCGCCGCTTCCAGAAATTCTGCGGAAATATCGACGGCGATGTAACGCGCAGGTTGAAAGGCCGGCAGCAGCTTTTCGGCCTTCTCGCAATTCCCGGCGCCAAGATCGACGATCTGATAGTCATCGCCCAGAACGCGGCGCACAGCCGCGGCCATCGCATCGGCGTTGGTTTCGAATATCTCGGCTTCAGCCTCGGGAATGTAGTATTCGGGCAGCCTTGTGATCGTTTCGAACAGCTGCGAGCCGATATAGTCGTAAAAATATTTCGGCGAGATGCGAGCGATCCCGCGCATCAGGTCGCGCTCAATCTCGACGCGCTCGTCTTCCCGCTGCACGCCGCCGATCTTGTAAAAGACTGGCGAGGATTTCTCGCCGGCATTATTGCGGCGCGCGCCTCGCGGAGAGGATGCGTCGCGCGCAAGGCGCAAGCCGGAAAATTGCCAGCGCGCGGCCGCGGGAAAGAAGTTTCGATAGGTTGGCCGAATATGATCGGCAGGCGTCGCGCATGATCCCCCGCGCAGCACATATTGGCCGGACATGAACTTTCCATTGTATTCGCCGACTGCGCCCGCCGCCGGTTGAAAACCCGGATAGGGCGCGTAATCGCTGCGTGTCCATTCCCATACGTCGCCGAACATCTGAACGAGCTCTTGAGGTTCGCTTCGTAATTTCGGCGCCGTCGGGTGATAGACCCCGCTTTCAAGAAAGTTGCCTGACCGCCGGGCGGAAAGGCTGGCTATCTCCCATTCGGCCTCGGTTGGAAGTCGCGCGCCCGCCCAGCGCGCGTAGGCGTCGGCCTCATAAAAGCTTAGGTGGCAGACTGGCGCATGCGGATCGAGCGGCGCGTCGCCATGCAAGGTGAAACAGCGCCAGCCCGCTTCACAGCGCTTCCAGTAAAGCGGCGCGCGCCATGCGTTCTGATTGATCGCCTGCCAGCCGGCGTCCAGCCAGTGTTCGGCGCAGTCGTAGCCGCCATCCTCGATGAATTCCAGGAACTGCGCATTGGTGACGGGATGCGTCGCGAGTTCGAAGTCGGGCAGCGCCGTCATATGGCGCGGCCCCTCATTGTCGAAGTGAAAGGCCCGTCCGTCCGCGCCGATTTCGAAAACGCCGCCGTCAAAGCCGCGCCAGTCAGGCGCGCGCGTGCTCACGCCGCCCAGCGGCCAGCGGTCGCAATATTTCGGCGCGGTCGGATTGAGCGACAGCAGATGTTTCACATCGGTCAGGATCAGTTCCTGATGCTGTTGCTCGTGATTGATCCCCAGTTCGACGAGTGCGAGCGCGGCGGCGGAAAGCGAGTCGAACCGGTCGGAGATCTCACGATCGATGCTTTCGCGATATTCAAGGACGCGTTCAAGAGACGGCCGCGAGAGCATGCCGCGCGCAGGGCGCGGAAATTGCGCCCCGACTTGATTGTAATAGGAATTGAAAAGCTGCTGGTATGCGTCGTCGAATGGCGAACAACCCTCAATCGACAGAAGGATGAACGTCTCGAAAAACCACGTCGTGTGCGCAAGGTGCCATTTCGCCGGGCTTGCGTCGGGCATTGATTGAATGACGCAATCCTCCGCAGAAAGCGGGGCGACGAGCGCCTTGGTCATTTTCCGCGCATTCTGAAACTGGCGCAGAAGGCTGTCGCGATCTGCGGCGCGTGATCGCTCACGCCTTGCCGACATTGATTGCATGGTATTCGCTCTCCGATTCGCCGTGCGGCCGGCGCGCTCGCCGCGCGAGCTTTGAGCCTCAAAGAGGCCTCGGGAAATGCGCCGCTTCGGATTTATGAAGCCGATGCTGCGCCATCGATTACGCAGACTGCGTCAGGGCATCCTGACGGAGGCGGCCGCCGTAATCAACCGCAGACGGTACAAATCCGTGCGATGAGCGGACTATGGATCAATAATAATATTGTCCGCCGACAAGCGAGGATCGCGGGGCCTTGTTGAGAAGAGTGCCGACGACGTTGGTCTTGGCGAGCAATCGTTGCGCCTCTTTCAATTCCGGCACGCGCGTATAGCCGCTTGCGGCGACCAGGAGCGCGCAATCGACTTTCGGGAGAAATGCGATTGTGTCATCGCAGCCGAGCAGCGGCGACAAATCGAAGATGACGACGCGCGATGAATATTCGTTGACGGTGCGGGCGATCAACTCGTCGGCGCGCGGCGAGGTCAGGAATTCAGCGCCTTTGCGGGAGACCCGCTCATTGGCGATGACGAGCACGTCCGTAAGGTCGGGCTTCAGCGTCACGTCGTGAAGCGCTTTTGCGCCTTCAAAGAAGTCGAGCACGGAAGGCGGGTCCTTGATGCCGAGATAGCTCGATACGCGAGGCCGGTAAAAATCGAGATCAACGAGCGTGGCGCGCGAACCCTGTTTCGAACCGATGGCGATCGCCAGATTGATGGCGGTGACGGATTTGCCGGCGGCGGCGCCCGGCGAAACGATCGCCAGCGTGCGCCAGTTGTTTTCCTCCATCTTCTGGAGAACGCGGGTCCGAAGAATCCGATAGGCGTTGAGGACGGGGTCTTGTTCATTCGAGATGATGCGATGCGCCCCAAATCGCGCGAAATCGCAGGAAACCTCGCGAAACCGCTCGGCGGCGCGCTGCGGCGATGCATGAAAGCGCGAGCCGGACGCGGAAATGGTCGACTTTCCCGCGGCGCCGCTCGTTGCGCGGTCTTGCCGCGCTTTCGTCACTGCTTCTCTGATGCGGTCCATATATTCGTCCGGTCCGGTTCTGTCAGCGCCTGGCGGTCAGGCCGCTTTCCTGTTGTTGAGCGGCAGTAGGGAAAAACGCCGTTCATTCTCAGCTTCGAAATAAGGGATGACGGCGATCGGCGCTTCCTTGATGACGGAAACGAGATGGCCGCGCCCGCGAAGGGTTGCGAAAAGCAGTTCGGCGCCGAAAGCGACCATCACGCCGATGCCGAGAGCGGCGGCAATGAGCATCAGGGTCAGCTTGCCTCGTTCTGGGCTCGATGGCGCGTCCGGGCGCTGGGCTGATTCCAAGATGCTGAATTTTTCAGCCTTCTGGTTGTCTTCAAGGCTCTCGGAAAGCTGGGCTGTCGCCTGCTTGTCTTTCAGCGCCTGATATTCGTTGCGCAGGTTCTGGATGTCGCGCGTCAAAGTCGACAAGCCGCGTTCAACCATCGGCGTTCTGGCTATGCGGTCATTCATGTCGACAATGGTTTTCTTCAACGCTTCCGACTGATCAATCAGGGAAGAATGCCGGCTTCCCGCCATGTCCAGCCTGCCTTGCATTTGAGTCATGACAAGGTCAGCCGATCCGGCGGCGGCTTCGTGTGCGATCTGGTTGCTCAGCTTTTCGCGTGCGGCGGCCGCTTCTGCGCGCCTTTGAGAGACGAGTTCGTCATCGACCGGTTCCGCCTGCCGCGCGTTGCGCAGCGCCTCATCGGCGGCGGTGAGGTCTGCGCGAAGTGAGCGGACAACCGCGCTCGGCGCAAGCTGGCGCTCCAGCGAGTTGATCTGCTGGCGCAGGGCGACGATGTCCGGATGCGCGTCGGTCTTGTCGGCGCGCAGCGCAGCGAGCTGGGTTTTCAGTCTCAGGATTTCCTGTGCGGGGCCGCCGGCCGCGCCGCCGGCGCCGGCCAGATATGTCGCTATTTGTGTCTGAAGAGACGTCATCTCCTCTTCCGCCTGCGTGATCGACGCCTCGACGCGCGCAAGATCTTCCTGCGACCGGATCAGGGTCTGGCGGTGCAAGTCGAGATTTTCAGGCAAGGCGTCGGCGTTCTTGGCCTTGAAATCAGCGATCTGGTCTTCGGTTGTGTCGATCGCTTCTGCGAGGCGGCGCGATTCCTGGGCGAAGAACGCCGTCGCGCTTGATGCGCCCTCGGTTCTCGCGCGAACGTCCTCGCTCAAAATCAACGTCATCAATTCATTCGTGACCTGAAACGCCTTGTCCGGCGAACCGTCCGTGTAGGACACGTTGATCGCAATCGTGTTGCCCGGCTGATTTCTGCGGCGGTTGTTTGACGACGAAGAGATAAGGTCCATGCCGAACGCCCAGCGCATGCGCTGCACGCGCTCTCCTTCCGAAAGGCCTTTCTCCCGCGGGAACAGATCGAACTTCTCAGCGATTTCAAGAAGGCGCGCCCGCGTCATGACGCGTTGCCGAATCGTTTGAATGCGTTCTTCGGCGTAGGCGTTGACCGTCGATTTGACGAGCGTTTCCGGGATCTGCTGCGATTCGACGAGGATCTTGCCTTGCGCCTTATACATCGGCGGCAGCATCATGATGATGGCGAACCCGATCGGAACGATGACCAGAACCGGGACAAGCAGATAGAACAATCTGCGACGCAGGACGATGATGACGTCCTCAAGCGAAAATTCCTCAGCCATAAGTCCTCACGAAGCGGTCGGCGTCCTGATGTTCGAACTCCGGAGGCGCCTGGAAAAACTCATCCGCACGCCGCCGTCGGCCGTCCTTCCGGGGGCCTCGGATCAATGTTTAACTGCAAAATACACGCCGCCGCCAGTTGCTAACTCCTCATGATGGATAATGCGCGAAAAAAAGGCCGGCCCAAAGGGCCGGCCCTGTAATTCCTATCGTCTGGCCGGTTTAGGCCTTTTTGCGCCGCGCGGCGAAGCCGAGACCGGCAAGGCCGGAAAGCAGCAGCGTGAGAGCGCCCGGAACCGGAACGTTCGAGATGCTGGCGACGACGAACTCAGTGTCGACAAATTCAAAGCGAATCCAGTCGACAAAGCCGAAATTCGTGCTCGACGCTTGCGCGATCGACATCGTCACAACGGAGACGATCGAATTAAGGCTCGTGGTGATCTTCAGGAGGCCGCTCGGCAGGTCGCCGGTCGGTTGATTGAAAGCAAGCTGGGCTACTTTGAAGGGGGCGTCGACAAAACCGACCTGAACCCACTCGTTTGTAGAAACGACGTCATCATAGGACGGGGTGCATTGCGCCGCAGCATCAAGGCGGGTGCAGGTGCCAAGACCGGCCGGCGCGCCCGGCTGCCCCGTTCCCGTCGGGCTGTTGAAATAAGCGAAATCGCGGCTCGCACCGCCGATCCCAGCCGAGAATTCCAGATTGATGCCGCCAAGAGCGGCTGTGTTCAGAATGGTGCCGTCCGCAACGCCGCGCTCATTGCCTGTCGCTTCGGCGGCGAAATTGATAAGTTTTGCGGAGGCGGAGCTAGCCGCGAAGAGCGCCGCAAAAACCGCTGCGGTAGCGATGGTGAGCTTTTTCATGGTCCAAGGACCCCCAGGTTACTAGACTCGTTACAGACGCCGGCAACGCAAAATCCGCGCCGGACATTCGCACATTCCTGCTTAACGGAAATTAAGTCAATAGATTTAGGCCCTATTTACCTTGTTTTTTCGCTGTTTTTTTCTGCAAAAGCGGAACTGGCGCGTTTACCAAACCCGTAGGGGAGAAACCGATTTTGCAGTGCAACCTTAGGCGGTGACGCCGGTTGCGGCATGGCGCGATTTCTACTTTTGCGACGCATGTCATGAGTCGGCGCGGCCGAGTCTGTTTCTTGGCGTGAAGCTTGCTCGCACTCGCAGCGATTCTTAGGTAAATCATCCGTTGTCATGCGGCCATGGCGGACGGCGGGTCAGGGATACGGTGAGCAGGCGGCATGCAGCCCATGATCGTCAGTAAGGAAAAACAACCGGATAGCGTCTCGAAAGATCTCCCACACCTATCGGGGGACGTGGCGAGACAGGCGGATCGCGACGATTTTGATCGGGATGTCTGGTCCATTTTCGGAATGCCGGTCGATCTCGCAACCGCTCCGGAAGCGGTTCAGGCGATCGAAACCGCTGTCCGCGACCGCCAGCCGCTTTCGTTTGTGACCCCCAACGTGAATTTCCTGGTTCGGTGCCTTCGCGATTCGACCGCCCGTCGTGAAATCATTAACGCGGATCTCAGCCTGATCGACGGCGCGCCGCTTGTCGCCCTCGGCCGGCTCGCGGGCGTGCCGATTCGGGAGCGCTGCGCCGGCTCCGACGTATTCAATGCGCTGCGGCTGAGGCCCGGTTTTCCGGGCAGGCGCCTGAAAGTATTCTTTTTTGGCGGTCGCGAAGGCGCGGCGCAGGCCGCCGCCGAAGCCGTCAACAAAGAGGCTCGCGGGGTCGAGGCGGTTGGTTTTCTCAATCCCGGCAATGGCGACGTCGCATCGATGAGCGATGACGAGACGATTGCGGCGGTCAACGCGGCCGGGGCTGACTTTGTTCTCGTCGCCCTCGGCGCCGCAAAGGGACAACGCTGGATCGACGTCAATCGCGGCAGATTGAATGCCCCGGTGGTCGCTCATCTGGGGGCTGTCGTTGATTTTACGGCGGGCACCATCGCCCGCGCGCCGCGATGGATCAGCCGGTGCGGCCTCGAATGGGCGTGGCGCATCAAGGAAGAGCCGACGCTTTGGCGGCGGTACTGGGATGACGGCGTCGCGCTTGCGCGCCTTCTCGTTAAATTTGGTCCGGGCGCTCTGTTGACGCGCGGCGAGGCGCAAGCGCCGGCTCAGTGCCGCAGAGAGCGGACCCGCGGCGAAACGCTGCTCGAATTGAGCGGCGACCTTACCGTGGCCGGCCGCGATCTGATCCGGAAAGAGTTTCGGGCCGCCTCGCGCGAAACCGGCGATGTCGTTCTTGACCTCAGCGGCGCGAACGGGCTGGACGCGTCATTTCTCGGCCTTGTTCTCATGCTGGAAAAGGCGGTGACGGCGCGCGGCGCGGCGCTCCGGATGACGGGCCTCTCGGCGCGCCATCGCCGCATTCTGGCGGCCCATGCGATGCATTATCCTGAAAAGGCGGTCCTTGGAGACGAAATCGATAGGGACCGGGATTCGTTTGCTGCTGCGGTCTAATCAGCATAGACGGGCGGCGTGTAGAGAGTATGATGAACGGAGCGGTATGATGGGTGGGCCGGCATTGGGGAGCGGTGGTCGTTCGCTGTCGTTCAGAACGGTAAAAGTGTGTGCGATCGCTGCGACGGCGATCGCGGCTGCTGCGTGCGCCTCGCCGGAAGAGCGATACGAACGCTATGTGAAAAGCGGTGCGGAATACCTTGAACAGGGCAAGCTCGGGCTCGCCAATGTTCAGTATCTGAATGCGCTCAAGCTTCGGAACGAGGATGTCGCGGCGCTGACCGGCCTCGCGCGGATTGCCGAAAAGCGCGCCAATTACGAACAGATGTTCGGCATCCTCCAGCAGATCTACAAGATAGATCCGAGCAATGTGAGGGCGACGCTCGACCTCACGAAACTGTATTTGCTCTCCGGCGACGCCGCCAAGGCGATGACGCTCGTCGATGACGTGCTGGCGAAGCAGCCGGAAAATTCTGAAGCGATCGCGCTGAAATCCGCCGTCATGTTCCGGGTCCAGAATATCGCCGAGGCGACTGAGCTGGCGAAGAAAGCGCTGGCCATTGATCCGGCGTCGCAGGAAGCCGTCGCCGTCCTCGCGGGCGAGCGCGTGCAGGCGAAGGATTATGATGCCGCGCTCGCAATTCTTGATGAAGCGCTTGGTCATGACAGCAAGGCGGCCGTCCTTCATATCCTGCGGGTGCAGGTGCTCGGCAATCTCGGCCGGACCGACGATATCGACGCGGCCTATCGGCGGCTGATCGCGGAAATTCCCGATAACGCCGAATATCGCCGGCTCTACGCCTCGACGCTGATCGGACAGCAGCGTTATGAGGACGCCCGTGCGCAGCTTGTCGAAGTCGCGCGCCTCCTGCCGCGGCAACGCGATGCGAAACTCGATGTCGTGCGGATCGATTATAGAATTGGCGGGCGGACGAAGGCGGAAGAGACCTTGCGCGGTTATATCGCCGCCAATCACGATAATGTCGACCTTCAATTCGCCCTCGGCGCTTTTTTGAGAGAAGAGAGCGACTTCGCCGCGGCTGATATCGTTTATCAGGACATATTGGCGACGAGTAAGCGGTCGCTTGACGTCGTGCTTCGCGCAAAGAATGAGCTTGCAGCGCTCAACATGCTCAAGGGCGATCGCGCGCAGGCGGAAAAACTTGTCGGCGAAATTCTGGCGGCGGAAGCAAAAAATCCTGAAGCGTTGATCAAGCGCGCAGGAATGCTCATCGACGATGGAAAATCGCAGGACGCAATCGGCGATCTCAGGGTCGTTCTCGGCGAGCACCCTGATTCCGTGCCGGGACGTTTGCTGATGGCGGCCGCTCTTGAAGGAACGGGCGACGTCAGTTTCGCCGAAAGCGAATTCGCTCAGGCTGTCGACGCCTCGGAGCGCGCGAGCCAGCCGTCCTTGCTTTTCGCGAAGTTTCTCCTTCGTCACGGCAAGCGAGAGCGTGCGGAGAAAGTTTTGACGGAATCGGTTGCGCATGATCCGCGCGCGGTCGAGAATCTCAAAATGCTGGCTGCGATCCGTCTCGACAATCAGGATTGGCGAGGCGCTGAGGATGCGGCGAACGCCATTCGCGCGGCGGATTCTTCCGACGCCGACATCAGCCGGATCCTCGGCGCGGCGTATTCGGGCCTCGAAGACTACGCCGGCGCGATCGACGTTCTTTCAAAGGAGAACGAACGCGCGCCGCTTTCGGCGCGGCCGCTCGTGACGCTCATTCAGGCCTATGTCGACGCCGGTCGCGCGGCCGATGCGGAAGCGTTTCTGGTCGATACGGCGGCCAAGAACCCGCAGTTTTACGAAGCGCGCGTCCTGCTGGCGCAGATCAAGCGCACGCTTGGCAAGCAGGATGAGGCGCTTGAAATCCTCAATAGCGCTATCGAACTCGACCCTCTGCGTTCAGAAGCCTATGAGGCCGCTTACGGCGTCTATGTGCTTGCAGGGCGGCGGGACGACGCCGGCCGGATTGTCGAACAGGCGATCGCGGCCATCCCTGACAATGACGGCCTGCAGATTTTGCGGGCCGACCACCTCATCTCGATCGGCGATGCGGAGGGGGCGATTGTCATTTATGAGACAATTCTCGCCCGCCGGCCCGGCGATCTCATTGTGGCCAACAACCTCGCCAGCCTGCTTTCCGAGCGCGACGATCCGGAAAGCCGCACCCGGGCGGCGGACGCGGCCAGGCCGCTGAGAGGCTCGGAAAACCCTTATTTTCTCGATACGTATGGTTGGGCGACCTATCGCAGCGGTCAGACATCGGAAGGGGTGGACGCGCTTCAGCAGGCTGTCCGGCTGGCGCCGGATTTCACCGAGGCGCGCTATCATCTGGGCGTCGCTTTGACTGAAACTGGTAAGACGGCGCAAGGTGTCGCAGAATTAACGGCCGTAATCGAGGCGCAAGGTGCTAGGCGGGACCTGGTTGAAGATGCACGGCGCCGGGTTGAGGCGAATTAGGAAAGATGCGGCCGCTCGCTGCGTGAGAACGAGCAAATGTACGAAGAATTTTACGGCCTGACTGAAAAGCCTTTCTCGATCCAGCCGGATCCGTCCTTCCTGTATTGGGGGCGCGGACACAGGCTCGCCTATGCGATGCTCGAATACGGCGTTGTCAATCAGGCCGGCATATCGGTTGTCACCGGCGAAGTCGGTTGCGGCAAGACCACGCTCATTCACCGGCTTCTCGATCAGCTCTCCGACACGCACACGATCGCATTGCTTTCGAACATTCAGCACGGTCGCGGCGAATTATTGAGCTGGGTGCTGATGGGATATGGCGAGCCTTACGCCGGCAAATCCCACGTCGAAATGTTCGCGCAGCTTCAATCCTTTTTCATTCGCGAATACGCGAAAGGAAAGCGCGTCGTTCTCATTATCGACGAAGCGCAAAATCTTTCCATCGACATGCTCGAAGAGATTCGAATGCTGTCGAATATCAATGCCGGCAAGGACCAGTTGCTTCAACTCATCCTCGTCGGTCAGCCGCAATTGAAAGATTTGTTGTCGCGCCCGGAAATGCTGCAGCTCGCGCAGCGCATCGGATCGGATTTCCACCTGACGCCGCTCACGCGTGAAGAAGTTCACGCCTACCTTGAGACACGGCTCTCCATCGCCGGCGCGCGGCGCAATATCTTCTCGAAAGAGGCGATGGATCTGATCGCCGAGCAATCGCGCGGCGTTCCACGCGTCATTAACATTATCGCTGACACTGCGTTGGTGTACGGATTCTCGGCGCAGGAAGAAGTCGTCAACGGAGACGTCGTTCGCAGCGTTATCCGCGACAAGCAGGACTACGGCGTATTCGGCGTGCCCACCAGTCCCAACCTGACGCTTGCCGAAAACGACGAGCGTCGCCGCCCGGGAATCGATTTCTCAACCGAGGACGGCGGGGCCGTCGCAAAACGTGCGGAGGGGTCCGATCGCC
>JAGRED010000261.1 GCA_020446725.1 Parvularculaceae bacterium
ACGTTCGCGCGTTATTGCGCAGTCCAGGCGCCGTCGACCGGCAGCGCCGCGCCGGTGATCGAGGCCGCTTCGTTTGAGCAAAGAAAAGCCGCGAGCGCGCCGATTTCGGATACGTCGGCGAAGCGCTTGTTCGGCTGCGCTTTCAGCAATACGTCGGTTACGACTTTTTCCCGCGGGAAATTGTGCGCGGCCGCCTGTTCGTTGATCTGTTTTTCAACCAGCGGGGTCCACACATAGCCGGGACAAATCGAATTGCAGGTGATCGCCGCCTGCGCCGTTTCAAGCGCAACGACTTTCGTCAGACCGACAATTCCGTGTTTGGCGGCGACATAGGCGGATTTGAACGGAGAGGCGACAAGCCCGTGCGCCGATGCGACATTGATGATTCTGCCCCAGCCGCGTTGCTTCATGCCGGGCAGCGCGGCGCGTATCGCATGGAAGGCCGACGACAGGTTGATCGCGATAATCGCGTCCCATTTCGCCGGTTCGAATTCATCGACCGGCGCCACATGCTGAATGCCGGCGTTGTTGACGAGAATATCGACGCCGCCAAAGGCGTCTTCCGCAAGGGCGATCATCTCAACGACCGCTTTCGGCGCTGAAAGGTCGGCGTCGGAGTAGACGACCGAGACCTTGTGTTCAAAGGCGATCCTGTCGCGGGTCTGGTCGATCTCCCGCCGGTCGCCGAGGCCGTTCAGGATGATCTGGGCGCCGTCGGCCGCGAGGCGTTCGGCGATGCCGAGGCCGATCCCGCTGGTTGAGCCGGTGATGATGGCGGATTTGCCTTCCAGCGGTTTCGCCCTTGTCGAAGCGTCGCGGCGCATTGTCGTTTCCAGCGTATTCATTTGCAGCTTCTCCTGATCCATGCGGCGACGTTAGGCGCCCATTGATCGGCACATTCGATGAATGGTCGGAAGTTTGGAAATGCCGAAACTGCATGGGGTTGATGCAATCCGGCCCATGCATAAGCCGCATGGCGATCAAAGCTTAATCGCATTTCGGAGAGCGCGCGCGGCTTGATAAGCCGTGAGATGAAACGATGTTGGAAGAGGTCCGGATCATGAAGAAAACCTTGCGCGGCGCGAGCCTTGCCTTGTTCGTCCTCCTCGGATGCTTTCTCGTCTGGTTCGGCTGGCTTTATGCGAGCGTCGACAAGCTGCTTTGGTTCCATGCGGCGGCATTGCCTGAGGACGCCAGGCGGGCGGTTGAACCGCTCTATTTCGCGCTGATGAACTTGATCGGCGGCGCTTCAATAGGGCTGGGGCTTTTGTGCCTGTTCGTCACTGCGACGTCGGTGAGGAACGGGTCGATTGCGGCGGCGACCGCCGTTTTTGTTTCGATTTCCATCCCGCTCGTGATGGCGGCCGTGACGGCGGAGATGCTCGCAAGGACCGGCGCGCCGACGTCCTGGCGTATTATGGGCGGATTATTGTTCGTGGCGGCGCTTGCATACGGTTTTCATATCATTGCTTATCGAAGCAAGATTTCGCTTCGCCGTCGCGCCAAGGCGAACCTGGATTTTCCTGAGATGAGTGACGCCCCGATCGAATGAGGGCGGGCCTCGGACGACCTTGTTTCAGATCGCTTCTTTGGCGAAAGGCGCCCGTTCAGGTCGCTTGCGCTTTCTTGATGAAAATCGACGGTTTGAGTATCAAGCATGCGCGAACCTTGCGCATGTAGGCGGAATTCCGGATTGGCGAAAATCTCCAGAGCGGCGTCGTCGGCTGATCGGACCCAGTCAGTGTCCGTCGTCGCGTCGACCGCCCAGATCATGCCGCTGGTGCGCATGGCCGCCGCGAGCGGCGTCAATGTCGATGACGTCATGCGGTCCGTCGGCCTCTCCGTCGCCCGGCTCGAAACGGAAAGGCGGATTGAACTCGCGGATTATTTCCGGCTCCAGCACCAGATTTCCGCCGCGCTCGATGATGAAACGCTGCATCTGTCGTCGCGCCAGCTTTTGCCGGGCACGACCGATTTCGTCATGGAGCGGTTGAGGAATGCGACGACATTGCATGACGCGATGAAGATACTCGCCCAGTCCTACAACCTGTTGCATGGGGGCGAGTTCAACAGCGTTCGCCGACGGGGCGATCTCATGTCGCTCATCATCGATGACCGTCGCTTTCCCTACGCATCGACCGACAATCCTGAATTCCTCCGTTTCTCGCTCGAATGCGTGCAGATATTCGTCCACTGCATGCTCGCGATCGTCTCGCGGCCGCACGCCCAGGCGGGGCTGCGGCGCCTGCAGGTGACGCGCGCCGGCCGCTCCGATGAATCGGCCCACCTCGATTTCTGGCGGACGCCCATTCGTTTCGGCGCGCCCGTCTATTCGCTCGACTATGATTATGAGATCGCGACGTCGCGTATCGACCCGCCGCGGATCGAGACCCTCAACGCGGCGCATGTTTATTCCGAAATCGTTTCAGCAGCCGCGTCGCCGCGGCGGGCCGGGCGCGGCGGCGAGACGTCCGATTTCGTGCGGCAGATGCTGGCGCGCGGCGTGATCGACCAGACGCGAATCGCGGCGCATTCAGGGACGAGCGTCGCGACGCTGCGCCGGCGCCTTGAGGCCGAGGGGGCGAGCTTTCGCGACCTTCGGCGCGAGGTCTTGAATGAAGCCGCCCAGCGCCTGTTGAAGCGCAACAATTCGATCGCGGACGTGGCGGAAGAGCTGGGCTTTTCCGATTTTCGCGCCTTTAACCGCGCCTTCAAGGCGTGGAACGGCGTGACGCCGAAAGCCTATGCGAGCCAGGTTGCGCGCAAGGCCGATTGAGCGAAAAAGACCACCCTTCACGAGCAATCCGGTCATGGGAGGGGCGCGCGGCCGGCCTTAGGCTCACCTCAACTGGGCGACAACAAGCCATTTGTACGGGAGGTTTCAAAATGCGGCGCATCACAATGAATTTCAGCAAGGCGACGGCGCTCTGCTTCGCATCCGCCATTGCAATGTCGGCGGGATCGGCGCCCGCCTTGGCGCAATCTGGGGAGACTGCCGCGACTACGGACGAGATCATCGTGTCGGCGCGCCGGCGCGATGAATCTCTCCAGGACGTGCCGGTCGCAGTTTCCGCCTTCAACGGCGACAAGCTCGAAACGATGGGCGCTGTCGACCTCACCGATATCGGCGACATCACGCCGAACGTGACGCTTGAAACCTCGCGCGCGACGAACTCGACCCTGACCGCATTCATTCGCGGCGTCGGTCAGCAGGATCCGGTCGCCGGTTTCGAGGCCGGCGTCGGCATCTATATCGACGATGTCTATCTCAATCGTCCGCAGGCGGCGCTTCTCGACATTTACGATGTCGAGCGCATCGAAGTGTTGCGCGGCCCGCAGGGCACGCTCTACGGCCGCAACACGATCGGCGGCGCTGTCAAATACGTGACGAAGCGCCTGACTGACGATCCGTCCGCGACGCTCCGTCTGACCGGCGGCACATATGGCCAGTTCGACGCTGTCGGCTCCTTCAGCCTGCCGGTGCTCATCGATTCCGGCATTGGCGATCTGCGCGTCGGCGGCGGCGTCGCCTATCTCTCGCGCAACGGCTTCGGCGAAAACCTCGTCAATGGCGTTGATAACTATGACAAGGACATTTTCGCGGCGCGCGCCTCGATCGAGTGGGAGCCGACCGACGCCCTCTCAATTCGCCTCTCCGGCGACTGGACGCAGGACGATTCAAACCAGCGCGCCGGACACAGGCTTCTTCCCTACACGTTGCCGGTCGCGCCGTTCACGAGCTTTCCGGTTCTTGAAGATGTCTTCGACACGCGCGCCGCGCTCTATACGCCTGAACAAAGCGTCCGCTCGCGCGGCATTTCCAATGTCGTCGAGCTGAAAGCGAGCGATACGCTGACCTTCAAGAACATCGTTTCCTATCGCGACGGCGATTCGGTTACGCCGATCGATTTCGATTCGTTGCCGCTCATCGATCTCGATGTGCCGGGCGAGTATCGCGATCACCAGTTCAGCGAAGAGTTTCAGGTTCTCTACCAAAGCGATCGCCTGAGCGGCGTCGCCGGCTTCTATTACCTTTCGGCCAATGCGCGCACCGATTTCGACGTTCTCCTGAGCGGCGGCGCGCTCAACGCTTTCACCTCGGCGGATGTCGATACGCGCACCTGGTCGATTTTCGGCGACTTCAGCTATGAGCTGACCGACCGTCTCTCCGTCTCCGTCGGCGGCCGCTACACCGAAGACGAACGGACCATGGCGCAGCGTCGCGCCGCGTATCTGAACGATGGTGTCTTCTTCCCGCTCGGCACGCTGTCGCCGATGCTGGGCGGGCCGTTGCGGCCTGCATTCCTGCCGCAGAGCGATCTCAATGCGACGGCGAAATTCGATGATTTCAGCCCGCGCGCGTCGATCAGCTACAAGATCAACGACGACCACACGACGTACGTGTCCTACGCCAAGGGCTTCAAGGGCGGCTCCTTCGATCCGCGCTGCCTGTCATTCCAGGCGCCGGACCTTGACGGAGACGGCACGCCAGGGGCGCTCGATCCGGATGACCAGCGTGCGTTCTGTCTCTTCCAGCCGGAATCGATCAACACCTACGAATTCGGCCTGAAGAGCGTGCTTGGCGGCGGCGCCGCCACGTCGAACTTTGCTGTCTTCTACAGTGACTACACGGACGTTCAGATACCGGGCTCGCTCGGCTTTGACTCCGACAATGACGGCATCGCCGACAATTTCGCCGGCATCACGACGAACGCCGCGTCGGCGACGCTGTGGGGCATTGAATGGGAAGGCAATGTGCGCTTCGCCGAAGACCTGATGGCGGCGGGCGATGCGGTGAATTTCCAGTTCTCGCTCGGTTACATCAGCGCCGAGTTTGATGAATATCTCGGCCGTCCGCCGGGGCCGGGCCTGCCGCCCGCCGATCTGACGAACGTTGCTGTCTTCCAGAATACGCCCGAAGTCACGGCGTTCGGACAGCTCAACTACGACCGTCCGCTCGGCCTGTTCGGACGCGACGGCGGGCTTAATCTGTATACGTCTTTCTCATACAAGAGCGAGACCAACCAGTTCAACTTCCGTTCGCCGATCGATCAGCCGGGCTATGCGCTTCTTAATGCCGGCATGAGCTGGACGACCGATGGCGGCGGGCTGACGCTCGGCGTTCACGGAACCAATCTGACCGACAAGCGCTACATTGTCGCCGGCTATGACTTCGTGACGTCCCTGCCGGAATTCGGCAACTCGCCGCTTGGCTCGTCAGGCGTTCTGACCGCCTTCTACGGCAATCCGCGCCAGATTTTCGGCACCATCAAGCTTGCTTTCTAAGCCAAACGGTCTCTCCCTGCCGGCTCGAACGCCCGCCTCCCTGGCGTTTGAGCCGGCTCCTTCCGATCCGTAAAAAGGCAAGCGCTCGTGCTTAAAAAGCTGTTCGCCGTCATATTATTCGCTGCGGTCATTTTCGGCGCCGGTCACTTCTACCTGAAATCGCAGAATGCGGAGCGCGCGCCGTCCGACTACATGACGGCGGCCGACCGCATGATGACGATCGCGGGCGCAAATGTGCGCGTCAGGATCGAAGGTCCTGCAGATGCGCCGGCGATCATCCTGATGCACGGCTTCATCTACAGCCTTGAGACCTGGGACGCCTGGGCGGAAGCCCTTAAATCCGATTATCGCGTGATACGTTTCGATCTGTTGGGGCACGGGCTTTCAGGACCGGACCCTAAACAGCGCTATTCTCCGCAAGAGCGCGCGGATTTTCTCGCCGACGTCATGGGTGCGCTCGGCGTTGAACACGCGATTATCGGCGGGAATTCTCTCGGCGGCCTCGCGGCCTGGCGTTTTGCGGCGGCGAACCCGTCGCGCGTCGACGCGCTCATACTCGTTTCGCCGGGCGCCTATCCGACAAACGGCGTCAGCGATACGCCGCTGTCGCCGCCTGCGCCGATGGCGCTGTTTTTAAGAACCGCGCCTGAGGCCGGCGTCGCGATCTCGCTCGGCAATATCTATGCGGACCCGTCGCGCGTCACGCCGGAAAAGATTGCGCTCGTGCGCGACATGATGCGCCGGCCCGGCAATGGCGAGGCGTTCGTTCAGTCGATCGAGGAATTCTCATTGCCGGACCCGGACCCGATGCTGAATTCGATCACGGCGCCGACGCTCATCCTGTGGGGCGCTGAAGACAAGGTCTTGCCGGTCGAGCAGGGGCGCCGCATGGCCGCTGCGATGCCGAATGCGACGCTCATCATCTACGACGGCGTCGGTCATGTCGCGCAGGAGGAGGCGAGCGTCGCCTCCATCGCGGATGTTCGCACATTCCTCGATAGCGTCGGCGAGCCGTGAAAGGCGCGCAGGAAGCCCATTCATCGTCGGCCTATCGCGCATGGGCGCTGTTCATCCTCGTCGTCGTCTACACGTTCAACTTTATCGACAGACAGATCGTCGGCATCCTCGCGGTGCCGATCAAGGAAGACCTTGCGCTTTCGGACACTGAACTCAGCCTGATGGGCGGTCTCGCCTTTGCGCTTTTTTACACGTTTCTCGGCGTGCCGATTGCGATGCTCGCCGATCGCAAGAGCCGCGTCTGGATCATGACCGTCGCGCTCGCCGTGTGGAGCGCGATGACGGCGCTCTGCGGCCTTGCGCAGAATTTCACGCAGCTTTTTTTCGCGCGGCTCGGCGTCGGCGTCGGCGAGGCGGGCGGCGTCGCGCCCGCCTATTCGCTGATCTCCGATTATTTTCCTTCGCATCAACGCGCCCGCGCGCTTTCCATCTATTCATTCGGCATCCCGATCGGATCGGCGACCGGCATCCTGCTCGGCGGCGTTCTAACGAGCTATCTCGACTGGCGCGCCGCATTCCTGATTGTCGGTCTCGCGGGTCTTGCGCTCGCGCCGATCTTGCGTCTGACGTTGAGGGACCCCGTTCGCGGCGCCTATGACGCCGAGCGCCGCGAGGCGCCGGCGAAAATCGGCGAGGTCGTCCGGACGCTCTCGGCCAAACGCAGTTTCTGGCTTCTTTCGCTCGGCGCGTCCGCCTCATCCATGATGGGATACGGCGTCATTTTCTGGCTGCCGTCCTTTTTCGTGCGCAGCTTCGGCGCAGACCTTCCGGACTTTTTCAGCTGGATGCCGCGCGCGCTCATTCCTGCGAATGCCGGGCCGGTTCTTTATGCGAGCTATTTCTACGGCTCGATCCTGCTGCTCGGCGGGGTCGCCGGAATCTGGATCGGCGGCGTTCTCGCCGACCGGTTCGGACAGGCCCGCAAATCCGCCTATGCGCTCATTCCCGCCGCCGCGTTCGCCTTCACCATACCGTTTTTCGCCGGCGGGGTTTTAACGCATTCGCTCGCCGCCGCGTTCATCCTGTTCATGATCCCGACCGCCTTGAGCCTCGTCTGGCTGGGGCCGATCATCTCCGCCATCCAGCATCTTGTGCCGGCGAATATGCGGGCGACCGCCTCGGCGATTTTTCTCTTCGTCAACAATCTGATCGGCATCGGGCTCGGCAATCTTGCGATCGGCTCTTTGTCGGATCTCATGGTTGCACGGTTCGGGGACGAATCGCTCCGTTACGCGATTCTTTCGGGCGCGTTCTTTTACGTCATCGCCGCGGTCCTGTTCGTGCTCGCCGCGCGCCTGCTCGAAAAAGAGTGGAACGGCTAGCGCGCCGGGGTCATAACCAGATCATCGGGTCGATTGCCCGCCGGTCAATTTTCCGGATCGCCGTTCGCCGCCGGATCGGCCCGGCGCTTTTTCTCCAGCGCTTTGCCGCGGCGCCAAATCATCAGCGCGACGCCGAAGAGGACGAGCGCCGAGACGCCGTAGGACGGCCAGACATACGCGCCGTAGCCGCCCATCTCAAAAAAGTCCCGCATGCGCGCCTCGTTCGCCGCCGCCCTTACGCCGGGCGTCCGATCACACCCCGCGGGCGAATGCAACCGGAAAGGCGCGGCTGCCGAATGGCCGAATAGCCGGCGGGGACGGCGCGCATCGTCGCACAAGGGGGTTTTCCGCCGATATAGGCGAATTGACGATGGCAATTGACCGCCGCGGCATTTTAAAGAGAACAGCGCTCAAGATCTGGAACCCGCGACCGTATGACCGCCGAGCTTGGACAATACGCCCTGACCCTCGCGCTGCTCGTCGCCCTTATTCAGGGCGTGTTTCCGTTTGTCGGCGCGGCGCGCAATGATGCGGCGCTGGCGGCGGTCGGCCGTTCGGCGGCGCTGACGCTTTGCCTTCTCGTCGCGATCGCTTTCGGCTGCCTCACCTATGCGCATGCGGTCTCGGATTTCACCGTCCTCAACGTCTTCCAGAATTCGCATACGGCGAAACCGTTCCTCTACAAGCTGAGCGGCGTGTGGGGGAATCATGAAGGCTCGATGCTGCTGTGGGCGTTGATCCTTGCGCTTTACGGCGCCGCCGTCGCGTTGTTCGGGCGCGGGCGGGAAACAACGCTGACGGCGAAAGCGCTCGGCGTGCAGGGCGTCGTCGCCGCCGCCTTCATCGCATTCATCCTGTTCACCTCAAATCCCTTCGAGCGTGTTTTTCCGCCGCCCGCAGACGGCGCCGATCTCAATCCGCTGCTGCAGGACCCGGGGCTCGCGCTGCATCCGCCGTTTCTCTATCTCGGCTATGTCGGTTTCTCGGTTGCCTTCGCCTATGCGATCGCCGGCCTGCTTGAAAAGCGCATCGATTCCGTCTGGGCCGGCATCGTCAGGCCGTGGGCGCTGACGGCGTGGGTCTTCTTGACGATCGGCATCGCGCTCGGTTCGTGGTGGGCCTATTACGAACTCGGCTGGGGCGGGTTCTGGGCCTGGGACCCGGTTGAGAACGCGTCCTTCATGCCGTGGCTTGCAGGCGCCGCGCTTATTCATTCGGTGCGGGTCGTTGAAAAGCGCGACGCGCTGAAAGTCTGGACCGTTCTCCTGGCGATCCTCGCTTTTTCCCTCAGTCTTATCGGCACGTTTCTGGTGCGGTCGGGAATTCTCACCTCGGTTCACGCCTTCGCCGTCGATCCGGCGCGCGGCGTCTTCATTCTGGCGATCCTCGCCGCGACAATCGGGGGCTCGCTGACGCTCTTCGCCTTGCGCGGCGCATTGCTGACGACGAACGCGACGTTTCAGCCAGTCAGCCGCGAAGGCGCAATCCTGCTTAACAATGTGCTCCTGGTGACCGCCTGCGGCACCGTTTTCATCGGCACGTTCTATCCGCTGTTCGTCGACATTCTTTCCGGCGCGCGCATCTCTGTCGGGCCGCCTTTCTTTAACGCCAGCTTCCTGCCGATCATGGCGCTTCTTCTTGTGGCGCTGGCGCCGGGCGCGATGCTGGCGTGGAAAAAAGGCGCCCTTAACGCCGGGTTTGCGCGGCTCTGGCCGGCGGCGCTCGCAGGCGTCGCCTGCATTGCGCTGTCAGCGTGGATGACGTGGCCGAAGCCCGTCGCCGCCGCGCTTGGGGCGGGGCTCGCGGTCTGGGCGATTGCGGCGACGCTGATCGATGTAGCCGCGCGCCTCAAACTCTTTTCAGCGCCGCTTCGCGATGCGGCCTCGCGATTTTCCAACCTGCCGCGATCCTATCTCGGCATGGCGATCGCGCATGCGGGTCTTGCAATTGTCGCGCTCGGCGTCATCGGCGCAGGCGTCTGGCGCGTTGAAACAGTGCGGCTGATGCATGTCGGCGATGCGATCGAGGTCGGCGCCTATGAAGCAAGTCTTGTCGATGTCGTGCGGGCGACGGGCCCCAATTACGTCGCCGAGCGGGCGCGGTTCTCAATTTCGAAGCGCGGCGCCGCCCGCGGCGAGATGACGTCTGAGCGGCGCTTCTATCCGGTGCGCAACATGCAGACGACTGAGGCGGGCATTCGCACGACGCTGGGCGGCGATCTCTATTTGACCCTCGGCGAGGAAACGCCAGGGGCGGGGTGGGCGGTGCGCGCCTTCTACAATCCCCTCGTCATCTGGCTCTGGGTCGGCGCGGGCCTTATCGCTTTGGGCGGCGCAGTCGCTGGCGCGGAGCGCGCGCCGTTCCTCGCGCGCCGAAATGAACGCGCGCAGGCGGCGAAGGCGGAGGCGGCGGCGTGACACGGGTGCTGTTGATCGCGCCGCTGATGATCTTCGTCATTCTCGGCGCCTATTTCGCCGTCGGTCTGACGCGTGATCCGTCGCGCATTCCGTCGGTTCTGATCGACAAGCCGCTGCCGGCTTTCGACCTTCCCGCGCTTGAAGGGTTCGGGAACGGTTTTTCAACGCGCGACATTGAAGGCCGCGTCGCGCTCATCAATGTCTTCGGGTCATGGTGCGCCGGCTGCAAGATCGAACATCCTTTGTTGATGAAAATCGCCGCGAGCGGCGAGGCGCTGATTGTCGGCGTCGACTGGAAAGACCCGCCCGGCGCCGGCGAGCGCTGGCTTGAAGAAAACGGAAACCCGTACGCCTTCGTGGGCGCCGATCGGGGAGGCCGCACGGCGATCGATTTCGGCGTGACCGGCGCGCCGGAGACTTTCGTCGTCGATAAAAAGGGACGCATCCGGTACAAACATGTCGGC
>JAGRED010000262.1 GCA_020446725.1 Parvularculaceae bacterium
GTCGTGGAAGTCGAGTTCCCGCACCGCCGTGCCGTTCGCCCAGGCCGCCCATTCGGCGCAGACGGTTTCGCCGGCCGGCGCGCCGAAAACCGTCGCCCCGCCCTTACGCGGATGCGCATAGGCCATCGCCCGCGCCGACTTGATCGGGCCGCGATTCAAGGAGGCGATCGCGACCGAGGCGTTGTCGATGATCCTGTTGATGATCATGTCCGTCGCCTCGGCGTCGACCTCGACCGGGTCTGCGGCGACTTCGGCGATCTTCCAGGCGAGCTGGTCTTCGCGCTTTAAATCATCCTTCGAACGGTGCGCGCGAACGTCATGCGTGATCATCGGATTTCCTTTTGAACTGAACGGGTTAGCGGCCCGGCCCTTGGTCCGGCCTGCGGCTGAAAAGCGGACGCTATCCATGCCGCAGCTGCGACAAGCTGTCAAAGCCGTGCGCCCCTGTGGAAAAGCGGCAAAACGCCTCCGGAAAACTAATGCTTGACAAGGCGTCGGTACGGCGCAGGCGCCGACGCTCTTCGCGGCCGCTTGAAAATTGAACGCGGCCCACGCACTCGTTACGCTGCGGACATTGACTTCTCCGCAAAGCGTTTTCCTCCGTACACACACGGTTCTTCCCGCGCAGATTTGATCGCTTGTGACGGCGCGCCGTCGAAGATGTGAGCGCACCGATAACGCATGACATGGCATGCAATGCGCGCCGTCGCATCAGGCGGTCTGGGTAAACCATTCACGAGGGAATTGAGTATGACCACCACCATTAAAACGTCCTTGGCTTCCGCGGCGGCGGCTCTCGCCATTATTGCAAGCGCAAACGCTACGACTGTCTACACCTCCAGCAACGACGCCGGCGGCAACCGCATTCTCGTTTATGAAACGCAAGGCGCCGGCGCGCTCGTGGCGCGCGGCGCGGTCGACACGGGCGGTCTTGGCAATGGCGGCGGGCTTGGAAGCCAGGGCGCGCTCACGCTTTCCGATAACGGACGCATCCTGCTGGCGGTCAATGCGGGCAGCGACAGCGTCACCACTTTCCGCGTGACGCGCAAGCGTCTGCAGCGCGTCGGCGTATACCCGTCGGGCGGTGAAATGCCGACCAGCATCGCCGTCAAGGGCGATCTCGTTTACGTGCTCAATGCGGGCGGTTCGGGCAATGTGTCAGGCTTCAGGCTTGAAGCGAACGGCGTTCTCGAACCGATCGCGAGTTCAACGCGTCCCCTTTCGTCAAACGCCGCCGCAGCGGCCCAGGTCGGCTTCAATCGCAATGGCGACGCGCTCCTCGTCACCGAGCGTGCGACGAACAATATCCGCACTTTCCGCGTCGAAGAGGACGGCCTTCTCGCCGCCCCGGTGGATAACGCCTCGAATGGCGGCACGCCTTTCGGTTTTGAATTCGACCGCCGCGACACGCTGCTCGTCAGCGAAGCGTTCGGGGGCGCCGCCGGCCAAGCCGCGCTTTCAACCTATGATCTCGATCCGGAGAATTTCCGGCTTGAGGCGATCACCGGTTCCGCCGGCACCAACCAGACCGCCGCATGCTGGGTCATCATCTCCGAGAACGGGCGCTTCGCCTATCTGACGAACACCGGTTCGGGAACCGTCACCGGCTATTCGCTCCGCCGCGATGGAACCGCCCGCCGTCTTGATGACAGCGGCGTCACCGGCACGACCGGCGGCAATCCGCTCGACGGCGACATCAAGGCGAACACGCTGTTCGTCCTGTCGCCGCGCATCGGACAGATCGTTTCGTTCAATGTCGGCCCGAACGGCGCGTTGACGCCGGGCGCGATCGGCGCCGGCGTTTCGACGTCAGCCGCCGGCCTTGTCGCCTGGTGAATTCTGAAGGCGGCGCATGCCGCCGCTCATGATTTCAAAAATCGAAGGGCGCGCCGCATGGGCGCGCCCGTTTCTTTTCCATTCATGATCAGCGCCTTCAGCGGCGTCACCATCCCCCGCCGCCGCCGCCGCCTCCGCCGCCGCCGGACGAGCCGCCGCCGCCCGATCCCGACGACGATGAGGATTGCGGAAGGGAAGAGGAAAC
>JAGRED010000263.1 GCA_020446725.1 Parvularculaceae bacterium
GACGAACGACTACGCGCACTACACCGACGAGCCGAAGAACTCGCGCACCGCCGCCGCCGCCGGCTTGGCGTTGATGAGGTCATGCGGCATCAGCGTGTCGAGTTCTTGGCTGGACATGCGCTCCTTGATGGCGCGCTCCATACGAAGGAGGCCGATGCGGTACTGGTTTTCCATCAACTCGCCGACCGAGCGTACGCGTCGGTTGCCGAGATTGTCGATGTCGTCGATTTCGCCGCGGCCGTCGCGAAGATCGGTCAGCGTGCGAAGAACCTTCAGGATGTCTTCCTTGCGGAGCGTGCGCATGGTGTCATCCGTCTCGAATTCGAGGCGGATGTTCATCTTCACGCGGCCGACCGCCGAAAGATCGTAGCGTTCCGGATCGAAGAAGAGGCCGTAGAAAAGGCTCTCCGCCGTTTCGAGCGTCGGCGGCTCGCCCGGGCGCATGACGCGATAGATGTCGATAAGCGCCTGCTCGCGGTTCGAATTCTTGTCCGCGGAAAGCGTGTTGCGCATATAGGCGCCGATGACGAGATGGTCGACATCGATCGTGTCGAACTGGTCGATGCCGATCTCTTCAAGCGTCTTCAGCGTCTTTTCGGAAATTTCGTCGCCCGCCTCGGCGTAGATCTCACCGGATTCAAAGTTGACGAGGTCGGACGCGAAATAGCGGCCGATCATTTCCTCTTCGCTAAGGAGCAGTTCCTTGAGGCCCGCCGCAGCGAGATCGCGCGCTGCTTTCGCCGAAAGCTTCTTGCCGGCTTCCGCCGCGACTTCGCCGTTCTTGGCGTTGATGAGGTCGCGCTCCAGCTTGACGCCTTTGATGCGGTCGGCGCGGAACGGCATCGTCCAGCCGTCCTTCACGCGCTTGTGCGCCACGCGATCGAAGAACGCGTCGAGGATTTCTTCCTGGTCCATGCCGAGCGCATAGAGAAGCGTCGTCGCCGGCAGCTTGCGGCGACGGTCGATGCGGACATTGACGATATCCTTGGCGTCGAATTCGAAATCGAGCCAGGACCCGCGATAGGGAATGATGCGCGCGGCGAACAGGAGCTTGCCCGACGAATGGGTCTTGCCGCGGTCATGATCGAAGAAGACGCCCGGCGAGCGGTGCATCTGGGAGACGATGACGCGCTCTGTGCCGTTGATGATGAAGGTGCCGTTGTCCGTCATGAGCGGAATGTCGCCCATGTAGACTTCCTGTTCTTTGACGTCGCGGATCGACTTCGCGCCGGTCTCTTCATCGACATCGAACACGGCGAGGCGCAGCGTCACCTTGAGCGGCGCGGCGTAGGTCATGTCGCGCTGCTGGCATTCCTCAACGTCGTATTTCGGTTCTTCGAATTCATAGGACACGAATTCGAGCACCGCCGTCTCGGTGAAATCCATGATCGGGAAGACCGAACGGAAAACCGCTTCGAGCCCTTCATTGTGGCGATCCGCCGGCTTCACGCGCCGCTGCAGGAACTGCTCATAGGAGTCCTTCTGGACCTGAATGAGGTTCGGCATCGGGGCCGCGTCGCCGATGCGACCGAAGCTTTTGCGAATACGTTTTTTTTCAACGAAGGATTGCGCCATCTTTTCCTCGCACGGGGCTGCCCGATTCGCGCCGATGCAATCCAGCCGTCCGGGGCCGGTGCAAATGCGCGAAAACACCCCATGCGGACGCTCGATCGCGCCCGGGGGCTTTCGGCCAGTCAAATTTTCAAATCTCGATTTTCTGAAGCACGTCGCCGCATCGCCTGCCGCCGCCGCCGGGGGCCCGGCGTCAGCGAACGTCGTTAATAGGCGCACCCGTCTAGGCCCGCAACCCCGAAATCGCGATTTGTCAAGAAAAATCTCGACCGATTCCGGGGCCCGGACTTTTGACGGAACGCCGACCGGCCTGACCGGATCTGGGCGGTCTTGCGACCGTTTTCAAGACCCGGACAGGCGCAGAGCAGGCGTCTTACTTGAGCTCGACTTTGGCGCCGGCCGCTTCGAGCTTCTTCTTGATTTCCTCGGCTTCGACCTTGGCGACGGCTTCCTTGACCGTCTTGCCGCCGGCTTCGACGAGGTCCTTGGCTTCTTTGAGGCCAAGGCCGGTGATCGCGCGAACTTCCTTGATCACCTCGATCTTCTTGGCGCCCGCATCGACGAGAACGACGTTGAATTCCGTCTTCTCTTCGACCGCCGCGCCGCCGGCGCCCGCGCCCGGCATGGCGACCGCAACCGCGCCGGCAGCCGGTTCGATGCCGTATTTGTCTTTCAGGATGGTTTTCAGCTCCGCCGCCTGCAGAAGCGTAAGGCCGACGAGCTCTTCAGCGAGTTTGTTCAGGTCAGTCATTTTCAGTTCCTCGTTATTGGAATTCAATCCGGCGACTAGGCCGCTTCTCTTTTCTCAAGCGTCTCGACGATGCCCGCGAGCTGCGCGCCCGGAGCGGTGACGGCGCCGATGAGGTCGGCTCCCGGCGACATGATCGTCTGGACGATCTGGCCGAGCAGTTCTTCCCTCGACGGCATGGCGGCGAGCGCCTTGACCGCGTCAGCGTTCATCACTTCATCGCCCATCGCCCCGCCGAGAACGACCAGCCGGTCGTTTTTCTTGGCGTAGGCGTCGACGACTTTCGCCGCGGCGACCGGGTCCTCAGAGAACGCGATTGCCGTTGGTCCCTTGAAAAGGTCTGCGATCTTCGTGGCCGGCTTTCCGGAAATGGCGATCTTTGCGAGACGGTTTTTGACCACCTTCATGTTCGCGCCCGCTTTGCGAAGTTCGCCGCGCAGCTCCGTCATTTGGGCGACCGAAAGGCCGCTATTGGCGACCACGACAACAGCGTTCTCGTCGAACACCTTGCCGATCCACTCGATCTGATCCGCCTTCTGGGTTCTGTCCATTGGACTTTATCCCTTCCTTGGCCAGTTCACGCGGAGGCACCACGCACCCCGCGCGTCGTCTTGGCGAAAATGATCGGAACCGCTGTGGGCTCCGCGCATTTGCGCCGGAGCCTGCCCCAGAAGATCGAAGGGATCGGTCCGGAGGAACCGGTGATCCTTTGGCTTCCGTCTATGCGGGGCTATTAAGCGCTCGGCCGTAATCGAACAGGACGAGAGCGCCCGCAGTCTTGGACAGGGTGCGAAACGGCGAACCGCCCCGCGAGGCGCGCTTCATACAGGGCGGGCCGCCGATTGCAAGAGGCCGGCGGCCTCCGGCGCCCCTTCCCGCGGCGTTTTCGTGTTTTTTCCAATGTTTTGGCGGGGTTCAGCCCGAAAAGGCGCCCGGTCGCTGATGATGAGGGCGCCTCTTTTTCTGAGGCGACAGCCGACCTTGCACCCGGCCTGTCATACCGGATCGGCGATCGGCGCTTCCCGCCGCAGTAAAAACGCCGCAGACGAGGCAAGGGTTCACATTGTCAAAGAGCCGGGGCCGAAGCCCCCGGACCAACCACAATCGGCCCGCGGCGCCGGACCGGCGATGACATCGTCAACGCCCGCCGATCCGACGCGACGAATTATAGGCCGGCCCACAAGGTGTCGGATAAGTCGGGGGATAAGTGGTGGGACAAGTGGTGGGATAAATGGTGGGACGGATTTTTGTTTGCTCGAAAGATCAGCGGTTTAGATGGTTAACCGTTTTTCGCAGGATCGCTGAAAACGCTTAGCAGTAAATTCCAATTCATATTACCGCAGGCAGGTGTTCCGTAGACAGATGGTCTACCTATTGGGGCGCCCGCGAGACGACGAAACGCGCTTTCGATATTCGGCGTGCAGCAATTCGCCAATCGCAAAAAAAAAGCGGCGCCGAAGCGCCGCTTTTTCGAAATTCACCGATGCGCGCCGAAATCAGGCCGGGGTCGACGTGTCGACCTTGACGCCCGGGCCCATCGTCGAAGAAATCGCGACCTTCTTGATGTAGGTGCCTTTCGCGCCTGCCGGTTTCGCTTTCTGAACCGCCTCGACAAAGGCTTTGACGTTTTCAGCGATCTGGGTTTCGGAGAAGCTCGCCTTGCCGACGCCGGCGTGGATGAGGTTCCCGACTTTCGAAACGCGGAATTCAACCGCGCCGCCCTTGGCGTCTTTCACCGCCTGCGCGACGTTCGGCGTCACCGTGCCGACCTTCGGGTTCGGCATCAAATTGCGCGGACCGAGAACTTTGCCGAGACGGCCGACGAGGCCCATCATGTCCGGCGTCGCGATCACGCGGTCGAAATCCATGAAGCCGCCCTGGATTTTCTCGACGAGATCGGCGTCGCCGACGATATCGGCGCCCGCTTCGCGCGCTTCATCCGCTTTCTTGTCTTTTGCGAAAACGGCGACGCGCACGGTCTTGCCCGTGCCATGCGGCAGCGAGACGACGCCGCGTACCATCTGGTCGGCGTGACGCGCGTCGACGCCGAGATTCATCGCAATGTCGATCGTTTCATCGAACTTCGCATTCGCGTTGCTCTTGACGATCTTCGCCGCGTCATCGATCGAATAGGACTTGTTGCGATCAACATTGACGCGAGCGGCGCTAATTCTTTTTCCTGCTTTCGCCATCGCCCTAGCTCCTCACCTCAAGGCCCATCGCGCGCGCCGAACCCATGATGATGCGGGTGGCAGCTTCGAGATCGGTCGTGTTGAGATCCTTGAGTTTGGCTTCGGCGATTTCACGGCACTGCGCCTGCGTCACGGAACCCGCGACGGCGCGGCCGGCGGTCGCGCCGCCTTTTTCAAGCTTCGCCGCCTTCTTCAGATAGTAAGACGCCGGCGGCGTCTTCATCGCAAAGGTGAACGACTTGTCTGAGAAAATGGTGATGACGACCGGAATCGGCATCCCTTTGTCCATCTGCTGGGTCTGCGCGTTGAACGACTTGCAGAATTCCATGATGTTGAGACCGCGCTGGCCAAGCGCGGGACCGATCGGCGGGGACGGATTGGCCGCGCCGGCCGGCACCTGAAGCTTCAGGTAGCCAGAGATTTTCTTCGCCATGTGATCCTTCCTTAGAATGCGAAGGGGCACGGTACGGCTGAGGGCTGGACTTCGCCCCGCCTCCCGTGCGGAGCGGGGCCGTTAGCAGAGAGTGCGTCGCAGCGCAAGAAAGTTATTTTTTATCCGAAACGCCCCTTCCCCCCTCCGACCCGATTGACCGTTATTTCGGCCGGGCGCAGCGTCCGCCCGCCGGCCGTCAGAGCCAGTTTTTCACTGGGGACTGTATCATGACCGAAAGCCGATCCGCCTTGAGGCGAAAGTTGATCGGGGCCGCATCCGCCGGCCTTTTTTTATTGCCCGCCGCAGCGCTCGCCGCACCCCCGGGCCAAGCCAAAAAGCTCTCGCCGACTGAAGTCACGCACGATACGTCTCAGCCGCTGAGCGTCCTCGCCGCGACAGTGCCGGCGAGAAACTTCGACGCCTACAAGGACGCCGAGGGATTCATCTCCTTCAGCAAGCCCCGCAAATCCAATGTCGAGGCGGCGATTTCCGCAGCGACAAGCTGCGACGTCACCGGCGGCAACGGCGTTGACCCAGCCCTCCAGTCCTTCGCGGCGCCGATGCTCGGCGGAACGACGGTCAACTTCGACGGCAGCAGCAACCAGGACAATTTCAATGTCTTCGGCGGCCGCGTGAATCCGCCCGACCCTGTCATGGCCGTCGGCCCCAACCACA
>JAGRED010000264.1 GCA_020446725.1 Parvularculaceae bacterium
GCTTTCATCGATGACGAAGATTCTCGCCGCATCGCCTTTTTTCGCCTGCGCAAGGGCGTCGCCCGCTTCCCTGGCGGAAGCGAATACGGCGCCGACCGCTGCGCCGTCATCGCCGGCGCGCAATGCATAAAACCGTATCAATTGACGCAGCGCCGGGCTTGGTTCACGCGCCGTCGCCGTCTCGCCGCGCTGCGCCGCCCAGCGCAAGACAATCTCAAATCCATGCGCGAGGCCGCGCACCGGCAATACGCAGCGCCCATCAACGCCGTAGACCGCCGCCATGCGTTCGCGCAGCGCATCAATCGCGCCGTCGCTCGAACGCAGCACCGCGCCGCCAGCGATCAAGGGAGGAAAAGGCGCACGCCTCATCGCCGCATCTCCGCCGCGCGCGCATGCGCTTCAAGGCCTTCGAGGCGAGCAAGGCGCGCCGCGCCGCCTGCAAGCGAGGCCGCGCCTTCGCGCGACAGCGTCTGCACCGAAACGCTTTTCATGAAAGACGCCGTCGTGACGCCGCTCCACACCCGCGCGGCGTTATCGGTCGGCAGCACATGGCTCGGCCCGCAAATGTAATCGCCGAAGGTTTCAGCGCTGGCGCCGCCGATGAAAATGGCGCCGGCGTTATCGATTGCGCCCGCAAGAGCATCCGCCTCGGCCGTCTGCAGGGCGAGGTGCTCCGGCGCATAGGCGTTCGCGATCGCCGCCGCCTCTTCAAGATCCTCAACGATGATCGCGGCCGAGTTCGACAGCGCCGCATTCGCAATAGCGGCGCGCGGCAGTGTTGAAAGCTGCGCGGAAAGCGCTGCGCCGACCCGTTCAATCAGCGCTTCATCATTCGTCACGAAGATGACCTGCGCGGTCGCGTCATGTTCCGCCTGGCTCAAAAGATCCGCCGCGACGACGGCGGCGTCCGCAGCGCCGTCGGCGATCACCATCAATTCGCTCGGGCCGGCGGGCAGATCGATGGCGGCGAAACCGCGCGCTGCGATTTGGCGCTTGGCTTCCGCGACATAGGCGTTGCCGGGACCGAAAATCTTGTCCGCTTTCGGAAGGCCGGCGCCGAAGGCGAGCGCGGCGACGGCCTGCGCGCCGCCGACAAGATGCAACGTCTCAAGCCCGCAGAGGGAAGCCGCGAGAATCATCATCGGATGCGCGCCGCCGTTCCTGTCGGGCGGCGTCACGGCGATCCGTTCCTTGACGCCGGCGATGCGCGCCGGTTCCGCCAGCATCACAAGCGTTGAAAAAAGCGGCGCCGATCCGCCCGGAATGTAAATGCCGCAGGAAGGAATTGCGCGCCAGCGCCGCGCACAGATAACGCCTTCACGGATTTCGACGCTCCGGTCTTCCGGCTTCGTGCGTTCATGGTAGAGACGGACATTGTCGATCGCAATTTCAAGCGCGGCGGTATCCGCCGCATCGAGCGCCTCTCTCGCCGCGCTGACGACCGTCGCCCCGAGCGCGATCAATCGCGGCTCAAAATTGTCGAGCCTTTTCGACCAGTCGCTGACAGCGGCCGCGCCGCGTTTTTCGACATCGTCGATGATGTCCGTCACGCGCGTGACGACCGTCTCATCCCGCCTTTGCGCCGGGCGCGCCAGCAATCGTCGACGGGCGCCTTCGTCAAGGCCGCGCCATAAATAGCGTTTCACAGCGGCCTCACATCATCTTTTCGATCGGAAGAACAAGGATCGCCGACGCGCCGGCGGCTTTCAGTCTTTCAAGCGTCTCCCAGAAGACCGATTCCTGGCAGACGGCGTGAACGGCGACGATGTCTTCGCGCCCGGCGAGCGGCGTCACGGTCGGCGCGTCGGCGCCGGGCAGGATCGCCGTCAGCTCTTCAAGGCGCGCGCGCGGCGCGTTCATCATCACATATTTGGCGTCGCGCGACGCCGAAACGCCCCTGATGCGGGCGATGAGGCTTTCCGCGAGCGATTCAAGCGCCGGATCGCTCAAGGTCCGGCAACGGACAAGAACCGCTTCGCTTTCAAGGATCGTTTCAACGGATTCAAGGCCGTTCGTTTCAAGCGTCGCGCCGGTTGAAACGAGATCGCAGATCACCTGCGCCAGCTTGAGGCGCGGCGCAACCTCAACCGCGCCGCGCATCGTGACGATATCCGCCCTGATGTCATTGCGCTTGAGAAATTTCTTCAGGACATTCGGATAGGACGTTGCAATGCGCTTTCCTTCAAGCGATCTGGGCCCAGCATAGTCAAACCCTTTCGGCGCAGCGATCCGCAATTCGCACCGGCCGAAGCCCAACGGCATCACCTCAACCGGCGGCGCGCCTTCGCTGCGTTCTTCAAGAACATTACGGCCGACGATCCCGAAATCAGCGACGCCGTCGCCGACAAAAGTCGGTATGTCGTCATCGCGCACGCGCAAAAGATCGATCGGCGCGTTTTCAATCTTGTAAAGAAGATCGTTGGCGCCTTTGACGACACGAAACCCCGCCGCTTCAATCAGGCTCTGGCTCTTGTCGGCGAGACGGCCGCTCTTTTGAACGGCGATGCGCAAACGCGGCGGGCGGCTCATGCTTTAACCCCATTCAACAAATCAATCGCGCGCCGATAGCCGCGGTAGGGCATATCCTTCAGAAAGCGCGCGACGCGCGTCACCGTCGCCGTGCTCGAACCGGCTTCAACCGCGATCTCGCGATAGGAAAGCGCGCCGCCGTCAAGAAGCCTTGCAACGCGCCAACGCTCCGAAAGCGCCTTGATCTCAGCCGGCGTGCACAGATCGGCGAGAAATGCTTCGACGTCCGCGCGTTTTCTGAGCGCGAGGAATGCGTCAACGAGGTCCGGCTTGTCTGCGACGGCGGCCATGTCATTCACCCTTGATGTGCCAGCGTGCTAATACGTTAAAACACCAAGCGCAAGGGCGACCACTTCTAAAAAACTGAAAAACCCATCATCCCGTTGTTTTATTTAGCATTTTACAACTAGCTACAGGCCAGCCGCTCAAGCGCCGCGATGTCTTCCCGCCGGTTCACATTGAAAAAGGCGGCCTCGTCCGGGCCCTCATAGTCGGCGATCGCCGCCCCGACTGCGTCCGCGAGGCCCATGAGCGACAAGGCGCCGCGATCAATTCTGTCTTTGACGATCGGCAAGATTTCCGCCGACCATAAACCGAATGTCGGATGCGGCGC
This sequence comes from Parvularculaceae bacterium, assembly GCA_020446725.1. Classification (GTDB taxonomy): domain Bacteria; phylum Pseudomonadota; class Alphaproteobacteria; order Caulobacterales; family Parvularculaceae; genus Amphiplicatus. The sequence goes on from JAGRED010000264.1 coordinate 3,143, forward strand.
GCCGCGGCTTGAGGCGATCGCCGCAACCGCCTCCCTCTGCGAGGCAAGCATTGCAAGTTTCCGCACGAGGTCTTTCGGAAACAAGGGCGTGTCGCAAGCGAATGTCGCGAGCATTTTCGGCGCCGGGGAAAGCCCGCTCATCCAGTCGAGCCCCGCATAGAGGCCGGCGATCGGTCCGCAATCGGCGTGACGATCAGCGACGATTTCCAGATCAAATGAAAAGCCGCTTGCGCCTTGCGGCCGGCTGACGGCGAGCCTTGCAACCTGCGGCGCTGCGCGGTCGATGACGTGTTGAATAAGCGGCTTGCCGCGAAACAACGCCGTCTCCTTGGCGCCGCCGTCAAAACGGCTTGCACGCCCGCCGGCGAGAATGAGACCTGCAATGTCGCGCGCCGGCTTCACTCAACCCCGCGCGCCGAACGACGAACGATAAATGATGCAATCGATGAGCGCGCCGGCCGGCGCATCCGGCGCATCTGCCGGCCTGCGGATGAGACAGTCGCCATTCGCCAAGGGCGAATAGAGCGAGGAATCTTCGCGAAGGTTCGGCGTCGCGATCAGGCGTCCCGTCGCGTCGACATCGAGCTGTCCCCGCACATAGGATTCGCGCGAACCGTTCGCCGGCATCGGTGCGGCGAGAACGGCTTTGACAATCGACGGCGCAGGCCCCTCGCCGCTCGACAACGCGATAAGCGGCCTAAGGAACAGGATGGCGCAGACGACAGCCGACGCCGGATTTCCGGGCAGGCCCAGCGCGCGCAGCCGATCAAGCCGCCCGAACCAGGTCGGCTTTCCAGGCTTCATCTTTATCTTGGAGAAAATGAATTCGCCGCCGCAATCGACAAATGACGATTTGACATAATCATGATCGCCGACAGACGCGCCGCCGATCGTGACAAGAATATCGGCGCCGCGCGCCTCCTCGATCTTGCGACGGATTGCATCCGCATCATCGGCGGCGCGACCGAGATAATGCGCCTCGCCGCCCCATTCCTCGATCAGCGCATTCAGCGCAAAGCGGTTCGATCCGACAATCATCCCGTCTGCAAGCGCATCGCCGGGCTCGCGCAATTCATCGCCATTGTCAAAATAGGCGACAATCGGCCGTTTGGCGACACTGACTTCGGGAGTGTTCGCCGCGGCGATCAGGCCGAGATCAATCGGCGACAGGCGCGCGCCGGCTCTTTTCAGAATATCCCCGGCGGAAAAATCAATGCCGGCCGCGCGCAGGTGAGACGGCTTCGCCTGCGCCGCGGCAATGACGACGACGCTCTCTTCCGCCGATGTTTCTTCCCTGGTTTCTTCTTGGGTTTCTTCCTGGATGACGACATGATCGGCGCCGGCGGGCGCCGCTGCGCCGGTGAAAATCCGCACCGCCTCGCCGGCCCCGACCGCGCCGGCGAAGGGCGATCCCGCGGCCGACGCGCCGACGACGCGAAGCCGCGCGCCCTCTTTCGCATCGGCGAATCTCACCGCATATCCGTCCATCGCGGACGCGCGAAACGGCGGCTGATCAATGGCGGCGACGATATCCTGCGCCGACACGCGGCCGCAGGCCTTGCCGACCGGCACGATTTCAAACGTCGGCGCGACGACGGCGCCAGCGATCAGCGACAGAGCCTCCTCAACGCTCACCATTGTCTTCATCGGCGGAAATCGCCTGACCGGCCGCCGGTCTTTTCGACAAGCTCGACCGGCCCGATGGTCATCCCCTTATCGACCGACTTCGCCATGTCGTAGATGGTGAGGCAGGCGACGGACGCGGCCGTCAACGCTTCCATCTCGACGCCGGTCTTGCCGGTCATCTTCACGCGCGCCGTCACCATGATCGACTGCGTCTCATCATCGAACGCCGCCGCGACGTTCACCGATTCAAGCGTCAGCGGGTGGCAGAGCGGGATCAGGTCAGGCGTCTTCTTCGCGCCCATAACGCCGGCGATTTCAGCAATCCGCAGAATATCGCCCTTTTTGACGCCCTCACGCCGGATTTTTTCATACGCATCCGGAGAGAATGACACGCGTCCGCTCGCGATCGCTATGCGCACGCTGTCCGACTTGGCGGACACATCGACCATGCGCGGCCGGCCGTCTTCGTCAAAATGCGAAAGCGGGTTTGTCACCTATCGCTCCGTCAGTCGCGGCATCAGCTCGACAAGATTGCAGGGGCGATACCGGCTGTCGAGCTGATGGACGATCACCTTGTCCCAGCCGTCCCGGACGGCGCCGGTCGAACCCGGAAGACAGAAGATGACCGTGCCGTTGGCGACGCCCGCGGTCGCCCGCGATTGCAGCGTCGAGAGACCGACGCTTTCATAGCTCACCATGTGAAAGACGACCGAAAACCCTTCGATGGTCTTTTCGAACAGGGGCGTCACCGCCTCATGCGTAACGTCGCGGCCGGTCAATCCGGTGCCGCCGGTCGTAATCACCGCATCGACATCGGCACTTGCGATCCATCCCTGAACGATGCTTCGGATTTTCGGGATGTCGTCGCGGATAAGCTTGCGGTCGGCGAGCTTGTGTCCGGCCGCCTCAAGCCGTTCGGCGAGCGCCGCGCCTGAGGTGTCTGTCTCGATGGTTCTTGTGTCGGAGACCGTCAGGATCGCAATCCGAACCGGACGAAACGCCAAACTCGTGTCTACGCCCGGCATGGGCCCGCTCCTCTAACGCCATCGCTCGCGGTCAGTATAATCCTCATCGCGCGGCTCGATCCATTCCTCACCCGCGCCGCCGATCTGCTTTTTCCAGAATGGCGCATCCGTCTTCAGGAAATCCATGAGGAAATCGCACGCTTCGAAAGCCGGCCGGCGATGCGCCGAAGCCGTTGCGACGAAGACGATCGGATCGCCCGTCGCAACCCGCCCGACGCGGTGAACGACAGAAACCTTCATCAACGGCCATCGCGACAGGGCTTGCGCCACCGCACCTTCAATGGCCGCGCGCGTAAGGGTCGGCGCATGATCGATCTCAAGCGCCGCAACGAGTTTGGCGCCGTCCCGCCGCACAAACCCTGTGAAACTCGCGACGGCGCCGGCATCGTCGAGATCCGACAGGAATTCAGCCTGGAGCGCGGCGGGATCAATCGGCGAGGAC
>JAGRED010000265.1 GCA_020446725.1 Parvularculaceae bacterium
CCATTCACATTCGCCCAGTCGATCAGAGTACGCGCAGCGAGCGGCGATCCAGTTTCGTCGCTGTGTCGCTCAATCAGCTTGCGCAGCCGTTTTTCGCCGTCGCCGCCGAGCGGGGAGGCGATGACCGTGTCAGGATTGAGCGAGGCGTCGAGTTCGTTCGCCGGATCGTAGATAAACGCCTCGCCGCCCGTCATGCCGGCGCCGAAATTGAACCCGACCGACCCGAGAATGACGGCGACGCCGCCGGTCATGTATTCGCACCCATTCGCCGAGCATCCTTCGATCACTGCGACGGCGCCGGAATTTCTGACAGCGAAGCGCGCGCCAGCCCTGCCGGCCGCGTAAAGCTCGCCCGATGTCGCGCCGTAAAGGCAGGTGTTGCCGATAATCGCCTGACCATCCGCCGCACTGGCGTCGGCGCCGTGGCGGACGACGATCGTCGCGCCGGACAGCCCCTTGCCGACATAGTCGTTCGCATCGCCTTCAACGACGAGTTTGAGGCCGTAGACGGAAAAAGCGCCGAGCGATTGTCCCGCCGATCCGCGCAGGCGCAACGTCAGGTGATCCGGCGCCAGATCCTTGCCCGGCATGCCGCGCACGATCTCCGATGAAATGCGCGCGCCGATCGTGCGGTCGGTGTTGCGCACCGGCAGCGTCAGCGTCTGCCGCTCGCCGAAGGCGAAAAACGTGTCGAGCGCCGGCCGAATGCGCTGGTCGAGCGTGTCGCCGACTTCCGTCCTTCCGATCCGGCGTTCGCGCGGCGCGCCGTCGCCGGTCTCGATGCGGGCGAGGATCGGATTGAGGTCGAGATCATCGAGATCGGTTGATCCGCGCGAGACCTGATCGAGCAGGTCCGATCGCCCGATGATCTCATCAAGAGACCGCGCGCCAAGCGCGGCGAGGTGACGGCGGACATCTTCTGCGATGAACGTCATCAGGTTGACGACATGGTCCGCCGCGCCGGTGAAGCGTTTTCTGAGCGCGTCATCCTGCGTGCACACGCCGACAGGGCAGGTGTTCGAATGGCACTGGCGCACCATCAGGCAGCCGAGCGCAACGAGGGAGATCGTGCCGATGCCGAATTCTTCAGCGCCAAGCATCGCTGCGACGATGATATCGCGCCCCGTCCTTAGACCGCCGTCGGTTCTCAATGTCACCTGCGAGCGCAGATCGTTGAGCGTCAGCACCTGATTGGCTTCGGCGAGCCCGAGTTCCCATGGAGAGCCGGCGAATTTGATCGACGTTTGCGGGCTCGCGCCCGTGCCGCCGACATGGCCGGAAATGAGAATGACGTCCGCCTTCGCTTTCGCGACGCCTGCGGCGATGGCGCCGATGCCGCCGGCCGAGACGAGTTTCACGCAGACGCGCGCGACCGGGTTGATCTGCTTCAGATCATAGATCAGCTGAGCGAGATCCTCGATCGAATAGATGTCATGATGGGGCGGCGGCGAGATCAGCGTGACGCCGGGCGTCGCATGGCGCATGCGCGCAATGAAGTCTGTCACCTTGAAACCCGGCAGCTGTCCGCCTTCGCCGGGCTTCGCGCCTTGCGCAACCTTGATTTCGATTTCGTCGCAATTGTTGAGATATTCCGCCGTGACGCCGAAGCGCCCCGATGCTACCTGCTTGATCGCCGAATTCGGATTATCGCCGTTCGGCAGCAGTTTGTAACGCTCGGGGTCCTCGCCGCCCTCGCCGGAGACGGACCGGGCGCCGATGCGGTTCATGGCGATGTTGAGAACGCCATGCGCTTCGGGAGAGAGCGCGCCGAGCGACATGCCCGGCGTCACGAAGCGTCGCCGCAATCCTTCCATCGGTTCGACTTCAGCGATGTCGATGGCGGGGCCGAGCGCGCGGGGACGCAAAAGGTCGCGCACCTGCGCCGGCTTCTGATTGTCGAGCGTGTCGACGAACCGCGCGAACGCAGCTTCGTCATTGTCGCGAACGGCGGTCTGCAGATCGCTGACGAGGCGCGCTTCGAGGATGTGACGTTCGCCGCGCGTGCGCTGGCGGTAAAATCCGCCGACAGGCAATTGAGCAGGGCCGTTGAAAGCGCGGTTTCGCAACGCGGCGGTGCGTTTTTCGATCCCCGAAAAACCCATGCCGGATATGCG
>JAGRED010000266.1 GCA_020446725.1 Parvularculaceae bacterium
CTTGGCGGCGGCATGTCATCGAGGATTTTTCAGTCCGTGCGGGAGGAAAGGGGGCTCGCCTATTCCGTTTTCTCGTTTGCGGACAGCTATGACGAAACCGGCGTCGTCGGCGTTTATGTCGGCGCCGACGCGAAGAACACGCCCGAAGCGATCAGCCTCATTCGCCGCGAAATGCATAACCTTGCGGCGTCGCCGACGAAGGCTGAAATCGAACGCGCGCGCGTTATGTTGAAATCTACAATGCTGATGGGGCTTGAGAGCCCGTCCACACGGACGGAAACCGCTGTTGGCCAGCTCTTTTCGCATGGAAGATTGATTTCTCCTGCCGAAATCAGCGAACGTCTTGATGACGTGAACGCCGATGATGTTCGCGCGGTCGCGCAAAAGGCGGCGTCTTGCGCCGCGCCGTCGATCGCGATCGTCGGACCGGCGGATTTTGAAGCGGCGCAAAAGTCTTTGATCTCATAGCGCACGCTGATATCGCTATGGGCGAACCCGCCGGGGCGTCGATGCTGAAGCTCGATTTCGTCAGACCCGTTTCAAAGCCGACCGAACTGACGCGCGCCGGTTTGCGCTTGCGGCCGCCCCAACTCGCCGATCATCCGCAATGGTGGGCGCTGCGCGAAAATAGCCGCCATCATCTGACGCGCTGGGAGCCGGACTGGACGGAGAGGGATGTCACGATTGACGCGTTTCGCACGCGCGTCCGCCTGCAGGAGCGGCTTCGCCGCTCGGGCGCCGCGCTCACGTTCTTCGCGTGTCTCGCCGATGAGGGCGCGATTATCGGCGGCGTCACGCTTTCCGATATTCGTCTTCATGCGGCGCATTCGGCGACGTTAGGCTATTGGATTGGCGAGCCTTATCTTCGTCGCGGATATGGGGCGGAGGCGGTTGCGGCGGTTGTCGATTACGGCTTCGGCGAATTGCGCCTCAACAGGATCGAAGCGGCCTGCCAGCCGGGGAATGTCGCCTCTCTTTCCTTGCTGCGAAAGCTCGGTTTCCGGGAAGAGGGATTCGCTCGGGACTATCTCTTCATCAACGGCGCATGGCGGGATCATCTGCTTTTTGCGCTCACTGCGCGTGATTATTGCGGCGCACCACTGCGTTTCTAACCGTTAACCACGAAAAATCGGGCGATTAACCGCACCGCCCCTTGCCAAGCGGGCCAGCCCCCCTGACTATCGTCTGGGGTGATGCGGGCGCATGCCGGGGAGGCGCGCCGCGGGTGTTCGCACGGGGAATATACGGGGCGTGATGTTGGTTGGGGTTTTGGTCGCAGCGGAAGCTGCCGGGGACTTTTCAGCAGTCGGCGGGGCGTTCGGATTAGGCAAAGGCGCAATTCTCGGCGCCATGATCGTCGGCGCCGCGTTTCTCGCCGGGATGGCCGTTCTCAAACGCAGCGCTGCAGCGACATGCGGCCTGATCATGCTCGCCTGCGCGATGGCGCTGCAGGCGATCTGGCTGGGTCTCGCGCCTGAACCGCCGGCGAATGTGCTTCTCCTCTTGCAGGGATTGCTTGCTGGGTCCGTTCTCTTTTTTCTGTCGGCGACCATCGGCATTGTCGGCCGCAACCAGCTTCTAGGCGGGGTGATGTTCGCCGGCGCGCTGTCGATGATCGGCATCGGCGTCATCAATGCGCTTCTTGCAGGCGAAGCGTCCGGGCTGTTGAGGCTCGGCGTTACGTCAGTTGCAATCATCGCCGTCGGTCTTTCCGCTTTTGCCGGGATGCGCGGCGATCTCGCCGCAAGGCTCATTCTTCCGGGCGCGGCTATCGCCGCCTTGGCGCCGTTGCTTTTCGGGTTCACAGGTCCCGCCGGCGCGTTGTCGCTCGCGCCGCCAGCGTTGTTCGCGGTCGGCGTTCTGATGGCGAGCCTGGTCGCAATTGGCGATTTCAGCGCGCCGCGGAACGGCGGCCTTCGTTTTGATCCGGCCCATGCCGCCGCATCGTTCGCCGACAGCAACATTGGCGCGACCTTTAACGGACGCGCGCCGGTTGACCCGTTGCGCGTATCGGAAAACCAGCTCGCCGAGGTGCTCGATTACGCCGGCATCGCCGTGTGGGACTGGAACAAGCGCGGCAGCCACCAGACGCCGTCTTTCTCGGCTCGGATGGGCGCCGACAGCGACGGCGCCTTTTCGCCCGAAACGCTGAAAGATTTCATTCACCCGCATGACCGCACGCGCTTTGAAGAAAAGATTTACGGCGCGGCGGAGGGCGACGGCGGATTTGACGAGGCGGTCCGGCTCCATAACAACAAGACCGTGCGCATGCGCGGCGCCCGCGCCGTTGACGCCGGCGGCGCGCTTGAGCGGATCGTTGTCTTTCTTGAAACCGCCAAGCCGGGAACGCCTGTCGGCGTTGCAGACGACAATGCGTTGAAACTGGCGGCGGCGTCGCTGACGGCCGCGGCGGCCGCCGTCAAAGCGCCCCAGGGTGAAACAGCATCGACACCGGCCGTTTTCGCGAAATCCGAGGCCGCGCCGAAACAACCTCAAGGTCGCACGCTGAGCGAAGAGATCGTCGCTGCGATCGACGGCGAAGAGCTTGCTGCGGCGTTTCAGCCGATCGTCTCTTTTGATACGGGCGAGCCCTGCGGCGCGGAAGCGTTGCTGCGCTGGCCGAATGCGCCGTCGGAAACCGGGAAGTCCGCCAGCACGGAAGAAATCGTCCGGCTTGCGCAGGAGGCCGGTAAGGGCGGCGCGCTCGCCACGATGATGCTGCGGGAAACAGCCGATCATGTCGCCGCGCGCCTCGCCGCCGGGGAAGATCATTTCTTCGGCGCGTTCAACGTCTCGTTGTCGCAGGTTCGCGAGCGCGGCTTTGTCGATGAAGTGCGCAAGGCGATCGCCGATCGCAAGCTCCCAAAAGGGGCGCTGGTTCTGGAACTGACCGAAGGCGAACGACTTGGCGAAACGCCGAAGATCAACGACGCCTTCAAGAAGCTTCGCGCGGCCGGAGCGGCGCTTGCTTACGACGATTTCGGCGCCGGCTTTTCGTCGCTCTCCAACCTCCACCGGTATGATTTCGATTATTTGAAGATCGACAAATCCTTCATTGACGACATTGTCGCCAATGGCGGGAAGAAAAAAATTGTCGCGGCGCTGGCGCGCCTCGGGCGTGACTTCAACATGACGGTCATCGCCGAAGGCATTGAGTCAAAAGACGCCGCCGAAATCGCAAAGGCGATCGGCTGCAAGATGGGGCAGGGGTATCATCTCGGTGAGCCCGCGTTCCCCGAAGCGAAGGTGACGATCGAGAAGTCGATCCGTGGCGCGGAGGGCGCCGCGGCGTCGGGTGAGCCAGCGACGGCCGGCGAGGACGTTCTCGTGCTCGATCACAGCCTTGAAGTTCCAAAAAAATCAGCCGGACTTTTCAAGCGCCGGCTGTTCTCGCGCAGATAGAAGCGGAGCGGTTTGCGAAAGGCGCGTCGCAAGCCGGTCGCTAGTTTAGCGGCGCGTCATCCGGTCGCGCAGTAGACCATTCGGGCGACAGCATCGCCCCGGTGACGCCGAGGCTTTTCAGCGCCGCGCCCCAGAGGTCCTTGTTGTCGCCGCCGAAAATCAGCGCCGCATCCGCCTCGGAATGGCACCAAGAATTCAAAGAGATTTCATTTTCGAGCTGACCGGGTCCCCAACCCGCATGGCCGATCGCGAGCAGATATTGTGCGGGCGGCTGCCTGACGGGATTCATGCCGCCGATATCGACAAGGATCTCTTTCGACGCGGTCACGCCAAATCTTTCCCCGACCGGCATCGTCTGTGACGACGTGTAATCGAGCGTGTGGACGACAAGGCCGCGATCCGTCTGCACCGGCCCGCCATAGAAGACCGGATCGCCGCTCGCGCCCTGGCGCGGGTCGATCGAAAGTTGCTCAAGCAGGTCGCCAAGCTCGATGTCGGCGAGCGGCTTGTTGATGACGACAC
>JAGRED010000267.1 GCA_020446725.1 Parvularculaceae bacterium
GGCCAGGGTGACTTCCGGAAAGGCGCCGAGCGAGACGGTCTTTTGCTTTCCGCCGAAACGGTAGCTCCAGCGCCAGAACTTGCCGCCCGCCTTGGTGACGAACAGGAACATGCCTTCGCCATCCGTCAGCTTGTAATCCTTGTCTTTCGGTTTCGCGTTCCGAACCGCCATTTGCGAAAGCGGCATCACATCACCTCATGTTCGATTCCGATTTGCGGACCCGCACGAGCGGCCGATACCAACAGTCGACAAAACCCAGCATTTGCGTGACTTGGGACTCAAACCCCTTCGCCGAAATGGGGACTGGCGCCAACGGCTGTGCCCAAACACGGACTCGAACCTCCCGGTCTGTTGGTATAATCGGGACTCATACGGAAAATGCCCCCAATTATGCCAACAATCGGTTGGTATAGTGGGGGACACTGGTGAACCGGCCAGGACGGACGGTCTCCGTAATTCCATGTTTTCAGGGTATTTTTGGACGAGCCCGGATGCAAGGGGACTCGGGAATGGTGCCCAGAAGAGGACTCGAACCTCCACGCCTCGCGGCACAGGTACCTGAAACCTGCGCGTCTACCAATTCCGCCATCTGGGCACTGGGGCGGTGACATAGGGCGGCCCTTCCGGGCTTGTCAATGCGCCCGGTCGTGCGCGCCGCACCGGGGCCTTCTTCGTTGTCTCCCAGCAGGAATTCGGATAGGCGTTCGGCCCTGATTTTAGGGAGATAAGGACGCCATGACGGGCAAACTGGCGGTGGTTTTCGGCGGGTCGGGGTTCATCGGCCGCAATGTGGTGCGCGAGCTCGCCAAGCGCGGCTGGCGCGTGCGCGCCGCCGTTCGCCGACCGCATCACGCCCAGTTCCTTCGGCCCATGGGCGCCGTCGGCCAGGTCCAGCTCTTTCAGGCGAATGTCCGCCACCGCCCCTCGATCGAACGGGCGGTGAAAGGTGCGGACGCCGTCATCAATCTCGTCGGCATTTTGCATCAGGAAGGCGCCCAAAGCTTCTCGCGCGTGCAGGCGCACGGCGCGGCGGCGATTGCGGTAGCCGCAGCGAAGGAGGGCGTTGAGGCCATCGTCCATGTCTCGGCGATCGGCGCCGATGAGGCGAGCGACAGCCTCTATGCGCGCACCAAGGGAGAGGCTGAGCGCGCCTTTCGGGAGGCGGCGCCCGGCGCGACGATCATGCGCCCGTCCGTCGTCTTCGGGCCGGAAGACCAGTTCTTCAACAAATTCGCGACGCTGATGTCGATGGCGCCGCCATTCCTTCCCTTGCCGTTGTTGATCGGCGGCGGCGAAGCGAAGTTCCAGCCTGTTTATGTCGATGATGTCGCCGACGCGATCTGCGCGGCGCTCGATGATCCGAAGGCGCGCGGCGCGACCTATGAACTTGGCGGCCCCCGCGTCTACACGTTCCGCGAACTGCTCGACTTCACGCTCGCCGAGACGCATCAGCGCCGCATTCTGGCGCCGGTTCCGTTCGCTGTCGCGCCGGTCATGGGGTTCTTCGGCGAATGCGTCGGCGCGCTGCCGTTCTTCGCGCCGCCGATCACCCGCGACCAGATCAAGCTGATGAAACGCGACAATATCGTGGGTGAGGGCGCCCGGACGATCGGCGATCTCGGCATCACGCCGAAAACCGTCGAGGCGATCGTTCCCGCTTATCTCGCCCGCTTCCGCAAATACGGTCAGTTCGCTGAACGCATGGCGTAGGCCCGGCGCGCATCCACATCAACGCATCAGCCGCGAAATCCGCCATGCTTCAAATAGGCGATTTCCGCCGGCGTCGATCGCCGCCCGAGCACATCATTGCGATGAGGGAATCGTCCGAAGCGCTCGACAATCTCCGCATGCTCGATCGCGAAGGGAAGGTTCGTCGATCCCGGCATCGTCGCCTTGAAGAGCGCGACGGATCGCTTCTGGTCGGCGAGACATTCCGAATGCATGAAGGGGAGATAGAAAAAGGCGCGCATGTTCGCCGGCGCGATCTTGTCGAAACGCCGCTCTATTGCGTTCGACGCGACAAGTCTCGCGTAAGGATCGGAAGCGA
>JAGRED010000268.1 GCA_020446725.1 Parvularculaceae bacterium
CGATGCTCAAGGACAATTAAGGCGCCGCATCGCCATTGAACCCGGGCCGCCCTTTCGGGCGGCCCGCTTCTTTTTCAGGCCGCCCGAAAAAGCGGCCCATTTCATTTTCAGGCCGCCCGAAAAAGCGGCCCGTTTTTATTTTTTGGGTGCTCGGACAGGCGAAGACGACTCACGCATAGGCGTAAGGGCCGCCTTTTTCGAGCGCGCGCTTATAGGCCGGCCGCGCATGCAGCCGGTCGACATAGGCATTGATGTTCTTCGACTTGCGCGCCTCGTCGATGCGCGTCAGCGAGGCTTCGACGGGAAAGCTCATGATGATGTCGGCGGCTGAAAAGTCGCGCCCGGCCAGCCATTCGTTCGCGCCGAGTTCGCTGTCGAGATAGGCGAACAGCCCTTTGATCGTGCCGCCAAGATAACCGTCGCGAACGCCTTGGGTCAGCTTTCGCGCAATCGGTTTTGCAAAGAACGGCATCTTCGCCGTTTCCATCCGGTCGAGCAGCAGGGCGATAAGAAGCGGCGGCATGTAGGACCCTTCGGCCGCATGCATCCAGTATTTGTAGCGGCGATGATCGTCAGTCCCCGCCGCCGGCGCTAGACGGCCCCCGCCATGCGCATCGACGATGTGCTCGATGATGGCGCCGGTTTCCGCATAGACCGCGCCGCCGTCTTCAATAACCGGCGACTTGCCGAGCGGATGAATTTTCAACAGTGATTTCGGCGCAAGGTTGGTTTTCTTGTCGCGCTCGTAGCGTTTGACCTCATAGGCGAGGCCGAGCTCCTCAAGCAGCCAGAGCACGCGCTGCGAGCGGGAATTTTCAAGATGATGAACGATGATCATGGACGCCTCTTCTTCAATAAAGGACGGCAAGCGCGTCGCGCGAGAATGTCTGAAGCTCGTCGGTTCTGCCGGCGCGAATCTTCTCCGCCCAATCGGGATCCTGCAGCAAGGCGCGACCGACGGCGATGAGGTCGAAATCGCCCCGCTCCATCATACCGACAAGCCGGTCAAGAGACGCAGGTTCTGACGCCTCGCCCGAATAGGCCGCCGTGAATTCTCCCGACAGGCCGACAGACCCGACCGAAATGGTCGGCTTGCCTGTCAGCTTCTTCGCCCAGCCGGCGACATTGAGGTCGGATCCTTCAAAGGCAGGCTCCCAGAAGCGACGCTGCGAACAGTGAATAGCGTCGATCCCCGCCTCGACAAGCGGCGTCAGCCAGGCTTCGAGCGCCTGCGGCGTCGGCGCGGCTACTGCGGCGAAATCCTGTTGTTTCCATTGCGAGATGCGAATGAGCAGGGGGAAATCCGGGCCGACTTTCGCCCGCGTGCGGCGGATGATCTCGCACGCCATGCGCGTGCGCCCCTTCCAGTCTCCGCCCCATTCATCCGTCCGCTGATTGGTTTCCTCCCAGAAGAAACTGTCGATCAGATAGGAATGGGCGCCGTGAATCTCGACGCAGTCGAACCCCGCCTCTTTAGTTGCGACGGCCGCCGCGACGAATTCCTCAATCGCGGTTTCGATTTCCGCACCGGTCATCGGCGGCCAGAGCGGCTTGCCGGAAAGCTTGAAGCCCGACGCCGACCAGGAGGGAATATCGGGATGCTCCGACTTCGCCGGATTGCGGTAAGGGCCTTCGTGCCAAATCTGCAGGCCCATCCTGCCGCCGCCCTCGCGAACGCCGGCGGCGACTTTTTTCCAGCCTTCTTTCGCCTGCGGCGTCACGATGTTCGGCACGTTCGGCGTGCCGGTCGCCGTCGTCGCGTTCGGCGAGACGCCTTCGGAAAGAATGAGACCGACCGATGCTTCGGCGCGCCGGCGGTAATAGGCCGCGACATCCGCGCCCGGCGCATGACCGGGTGAAAAAGACCGCGTCATGGGCGCCATCACGATGCGGTTTTTCAACGCGAGTTTTCCGATCGCAAACGGCGTGAACAGGACGTCGGTCGATCGCGGCATCAGACACCTCATTTTTTAAAACGCGCGGACCTTGCGCCGGATTCACGCGAAACACGCAATGACAATCACCTTATGACCGCCGGCGCGCTGGCGCACGCCCCAAGCGCAGAACGATAACTTATTGTATTTGTTCGCCATATTGACACAATACCGACGCTCGGCCAGACAGGGGCCTC
>JAGRED010000269.1 GCA_020446725.1 Parvularculaceae bacterium
CATCGCGCTGCGCCTGCTCGCCGCGCATCTGATCGCTGGTGCGCCGAACATCCGCTGTGCGCCCGACCCGCAACGCGCCCGAAAGGAAGACATTGCGGCGAGCATCGCTGCATCGAAAGGCGAGGCGGCGATAAGCGAGGAACGCGCAGCCATTGCTGCGTTGCTCGACATCGAGGCGCCGTCGCATATTGCGGGCGGCAATGAGGACGGCTGGCGTCTTGCGCAAGTGTTCGCGCGTCTCATGAAACTCGGCGACGAGGCCATCACACAAATTCTCGCCTTCATCATGGCGGAAACCATCGCCGCCGGTCATGAGGCGATTGATTGCCTCGCCTGCGTTCTGCCCATCGACATCGCGGACTGGATGATTCCGGACGAGGCGTTCTTCGACCTTCTCCGCGACCGCAAAACCGTCAACGCTATTTTGGCGGAGATCGCAGGCGACGAAGTCGCGCGCGCCAACGCCGACGCGCCAGCGAAAGTTCAAAAGGCGATCATCCGCGACTGTCTCACCGGCGCCAACGGCCGGACCGAAACCCCGCGCTGGCGCCCGGCGTGGATGCAGTTCCCGGCGCTCTCTTATACGGACGCGGGAAAGCCCGGCGCGGTCAAACGCGCTGAAAAAATCGCGCCGCTTTTTGCGGGCTAGGCGATCACGGGGCGGGGCGCTTTTCGCGCTTCGCCTCGTCATTTTTGAACCGAGTGGCCTGATATTCAGATCATCATAAGCTCACCTTCAATCAGCGGCGCATTTAATTCGCGTGTTTCAGTTCCGGCGCTCAGAACGCCATTCGTCTCTCTCGATTTCGCTTGAGCGACGACAACCATTCCCGGCCTTTATCCAAGCGAAACTGAACGACGACCGGCCCGCCCGAAACCGGCGTTGCCGGATTTTTTCCTCTGGCTGCGCCATTCATCGCGAAACAAAAAATCCGCCCCCGCCGGTCCTCCGCTGCGCTTCGGCCCATTCGGGTTCAGGCGGCCCGGCGCGCCGTTCTTCTCGTTTCGCGTCAGGCCGGGGAATGGTTCTCCGGCCAAGCGATAAGGAGACGAAAAGATGGCTCAATCACTTGGAACCGTAACGAAGCGCGAGAATGGCGGCTTTGAAGGCACGCTGGCGATGATGACCTTGAATACGAAGATCACCATCGTTCCCAATGAGGCGAAGGACAACGAACGCCAGCCCGATTTCCGCATCTACGCCGCGCGCGGCAACGAGATCGGCGGCGGCTGGAACCGCGTCGGGAAAAATTCCGGCAAGCCTTACGTCTCGCTCACCTTCGCGCATCCGGCCTTTGGCGAGAAACGCGTTTTCGCGAACCTCGCCCGCGCCGCCGGACAGGAAGACGAGCGCGTGCTCGCCATTCTCTGGAATCCGCAAAACTAACGCGAGCTTCCACTGCAACAACGCCCCTGCGCGGAGTTTCCGCGCGGGGGTTTTCATTATCCGGAATCGTTTCTGCGTCATCCCGAGTCGATTTTGCGTCATCGTAAATTCGACTCTGGGCGCGCGCACTTCGCCTGTTCATGATGTCAATCGTGGGATTGGTTTCACGACCTCCCGCTAAGCGGCGAGCAAGACGCTTCGCGGAAAGGCGATTGATGATGACCGGGACGCAAAAGAGCCCCGAAAGCCCGTTTCTCTATGCAGCGGAAGCGGCGCAATATTTGAGATTAAGCGAACGCACGCTCGAATATTACCGGATTTACGGCGGCGGCCCTGTCTATCGCAAACATGGCAACCGCATTCTCTATCATCGCGCCGATCTCGACGGCTGGTCGCAGGGACGCAAATACACATCGACCGGCGGCGCCGCGTCGCCGGATCGCGACAGAGCGGCTGGGCAATCATGAAGAGGGGCCGCACAAAACCTCTCATCATCGGCGCCGTCGCGGTCGCTGCGCTCGGCGTTGCAAGCGCCGCCGAATTTGCGCCGCGCCTCGTCTGGAATGCCAGCGCCAGCGCGCCGATAGGGCTCTATTCAGTATCGCAAGAGAGGTTTGAGCGCGGCGATTATGTCATCGTGTCGCCGTCATCGTCTATTCAGGCGCTGATCGACGAACGCGGTTATCTGCCGCCGGCGACGCCGCTTTTGAAGCGTGTTGCGGCGCGTTCCGGCGCCCGCATTTGCCGTAACGAAGACAATATTTCAATTGACGGCGCTGTTGTCGCCCATGCGCTGCTCCGCGATTCTGAGGGCCGCACACTGCCCGTTTGGAGCGGCTGCAAAACCCTCGAAGCCGATGAAATCTTTCTTCTCAATGATCACGCCCAGTCCCTGGACGGACGGTATTTCGGGGCGAC
>JAGRED010000026.1 GCA_020446725.1 Parvularculaceae bacterium
CCCACCCCTTCGCGGCGGCCTTATGATCTCCGTCGTCCCGGATGCTGCGCGGCATGAAATGACGCGCTGCTGATCCGGGATCTGGTGAAACGGAAAGGGATCCCGTGCCTGCAAGGCGGCGCTGCGCGCCGCATCGCGCACGGGATGACGGAGGAGTTTAATTACGTCTGTTCATACGATGCGGCGCCGACTGGCGGAATGCGCCTGTCTTTCGACGGGCAGGGCGCTTTCCCCGATCGCGCGAATTTGCGCCGCGCGCATCCGGCGCCTGCATCGTTCTGCGTCTTGGCGCCTTTTCGCCCCGGACCCCGCATGGAACGCGGAAAATATGCAAAACCGCAACGCGCTCGTTTTCGCGCAACAGGCGAAAGCAACCGCAAAGAAAAAGGGCGCCGGATTTCTCCGGCGCCCCGAAACAAAAGCTCAAAAGGCGTTACGCCTTCGGCGCGGCTTTCTTCACGCCGTCGGAAACGTAAGGCTCGAACTTGGCGAAATTCTCAACGAACATCTTCGCGAGTTTGGCCGCCTGTTCGTCATAGGCTTTCGGGTCGCGCCAGGTCTCGCGCGGGTTGAGAATGCGATCGTCAACGCCCGCGACCTTGGTCGGCGCGTCGAAGCCGAAAGTCTCATCGCGGCGCATCGGCGCCGATTTCAGCGAGCCGTCGAGCGCGGCGGAAAGAAGCGCGCGTGTCGCCTTGATCGGCATGCGCGAGCCTTCGCCGTAAGGCCCGCCCGTCCAGCCCGTATTGACGAGCCAGCAGGTGACGCCGTGGCGTTCGATAAGCTCGCCGAGGAGCTTTCCGTATTCGGACGGATGACGCGGCATGAAGGGTGCGCCGAAACAGGTCGAGAAGGTCGGCTGCGGCTCCTTGCCGAGGCCCTTTTCGGTGCCGGCGACCTTTGCGGTGAAGCCCGAAAGGAAGTGATACATCGCCTGTTCGGCGGTCAGCCGCGCGATTGGCGGCAACACGCCGAAGGCGTCCGCCGTCAGCATGATGATGTTTTTCGGGTGCGGCGCGCGTCCGGTATCCGATGCGTTCGGAATATAATGGATCGGGTAAGCGCCGCGCGAATTCTCGGCGAGCGTCGCGTCGTCGAGATCGAGGGCGCGCGTCTGCGGGTCCATGACGACGTTTTCGAGCACGGTGCCGAAACGCTTCGTCGTTGCGTAGATTTCCGGCTCCGCCTCGGCGGAAAGGCGGATCATCTTGGCGTAGCAGCCGCCCTCGAAATTGAAGAGCCCGTTTTCCGACCAGCCATGCTCATCGTCGCCGATGAGAACGCGGTTCGGGTCGGCCGAAAGCGTCGTCTTGCCGGTGCCGGACAGGCCGAAGAAGACGGCGCTGTCCTCGCTCGTTCCGACATTGACCGAGCAGTGCATCGGCATGACGCCTTTTTCGGGAAGCAGGAAGTTGAGGATCGTGAAGACCGACTTCTTCATCTCGCCGGCGTAGGATGTGCCGCCGATCAGCACCACGCGCTTGACGAAATCGACCGCGATCACCGTCTTCGAACGGCAGCCGTGACGCGACGGATCAGCTTCGAAGCCGGGCAGGTCGACGATCGTGAAATCGGGCGCGGCGCCGGTTGCGAAACCGCGCGTTTCCATCGCCGGGCGAACGAGAAGGTGCTGGATGAACAGCGAATGCCAGGCGAGTTCGGTGAAGACGCGGACGCTGATCGAATGATCCTTGTCGGTCCCGCCTTTGAGGTCCTGCGCGAAAAGCTCCTTGCCCGCGGCGTAGTCCAGCATGTCGCGGCGCAGCGCCTCGAACTGGTCCGGCGTCATCGGCTTGGAATTGTCCCACCAGATCTTCGCGTCGATCTCCGGCCGGCGGACGGTGAACTTGTCCTGCGCCGAACGGCCGGTGTGTTCGCCGGTCTTGACGACGAGCGGGCCTTCGGCGGCGATCTCGCCTTCGCCGCGACGAACCGCGAGCTCGTAATAGCCGGCGGCGGTCAGGTTGCGGAATTTCTGCGGAGCGGCGTCTTCAAACGCCGAAAGGGCGGTCGAAACCGCCTTGATGCTTGCGCTCATACGAAAGGGTCCTCCCGAGACGCCTTTAATGCTGATCAAGAGGCGGGCCGGGCCCGCGGGGTTGCGGCGCTATTAATCCAAAAATCGGGCCGAGGCGACCCTTCGACGATCAATTCGGCAGTGAATTTTCGGCGACAGGCGCGACTTATGGCGGTCTTGATCCCAAAAGGCTGCGCGTGCGAGACAGCCGCTCGCCTTAAAGGAGAAATCATCATGCGCCGTTTTGGGAATATTCTGCTCGCGACCGCCGGCTTCGGCCTCCTCGCCGCCTGCGGCGGTCCTGAAACGGCGCCGGCCGTCGACGCCGCGGCGCATTCCGCTCTCAACGCCGGCGAGCCGATGGCTGCGAGCGTGGGTTCGGATGGCGCATCGACGCTTGAAGGCGACATCACGCCCGAAGGTCTTGCGCGCCACATCAAGACGCTCGCCTCGGATGAATTCGAAGGCCGCGCCCCGACGACGCCGGGCGGCGAAAAGACGCGGGCCTATATCGCCGCCGAATATCAGCGCATCGGGCTAGAGCCTGTCGGCGGGTCCTGGTTCCAGTCGGCGGAAATGGTCGAGACGAATGTCGATCCTGATCAGTCCTATCTCCGCGTCGATGTGAACGGGGAA
>JAGRED010000270.1 GCA_020446725.1 Parvularculaceae bacterium
GATCATGAAATGGAAGACCTGCTTGCCGCCGCAAAAGACGCAGGCGCCGGCTGGGCCGGCTACACGGTCATACGCCTGCCGTTTGAGATCGCCGACCTATTCCGGGAGTGGCTGGAATCGGAGCGCCCGGATCGTGCAAGCCGCGTGATGCGACACATCCGCGATATGAATGGCGGGCGCGAATATGATGTTGAATGGTCGCGCGCAAAATCGCCGCGCAGTGTTGTTGCAAAACTGCTTCGGGAAAGGTTTGAAAAGGCTATAAGGCGCCTGGATCTGGCGAACGAGCCGCCCCGGTTTGACACGTCTTCGTTTCGTCGTCCCGGCGAGAAGTCGACGCAGCTTTCCTTGTTCTAGATCATCGGTTTATGCTCGGCGGCGATTGACGCGAAGAGATTGGCGATGGTGATAAACGACGACAAAGTGAGAACCGAAATTGAGGCGGCGGCGTTCCGACGGCTGGTCTCGCATTTTCGCAAAAGGACTGATGTCCAGAATATCGACCTTATGATTCTCGCCGGTTTCTGCCGCAACTGCCTTGCTGATTGGACCAAGGAGGCGGCGGATGACCACGGCCTGGCTCTTTCAAAAGACGAGGCGCGCGAATTCATCTACGGCATGCCTTACGGCGAGTGGAAAGAAAAACACCACAAGGAGGCGACGCCCGAGCAAATCGACGCCTTTGAAAAGACGCGCAAGGCGGCGCACTGACTGCATCGGCGGCGTTTAACCCGGCGCCGAATCGCAGGCTTATTGTTTCTCCTTAGAAACGGTTTCTTTTTCCATGGTCGAATCGCCGACATTCGAGATCGAGGATGAGTTTTCCGGCATTGTCGCGGGCGTCGATGAGGCGGGCCGCGGCCCGTGGGCCGGACCGGTTGTCGCGGCCGCTGTCATCCTTGATCGCACAGCGACGCCTGAAGGATTGCGCGATTCGAAGACGCTGTCGGAAAAGCGTCGACGCACTCTAGCCGCCGCACTGTGGAAGTCGGCGCGTATCGGCGTCGGCGTCGCAAGCGTCGATGAGATCGATTCGATGAATATCCTGCGCGCGTCCCTGCTCGCAATGTCGCGCGCCGTCGCCAACCTTCCCATCGCGCCGGACATTGCGATTGTCGACGGCCACATCAAACCGAAACTCACTTGCCCCGCTTACACGGTGATCAAGGGAGATGCGAAGTCGATGTCGATCGCAGCCGCGTCCATCATCGCAAAGACGACGCGCGACAGAATGATGCTCGAACTCGCGCGCGATTATCCGAATTATCAGTGGCATTCGAACAAGGGCTATGCGGCCCCGGCGCATCGCGCGGCGCTCGCTGAGTTCGGCGTCACACCACATCACCGACGCACTTTCTCACCGATCCACAACATGTTGTATGAAGAGTCGTCCAAGACTCTTCTGTCAACCAATCGGTAACCTTCGTTAAGATATTGACTCATAAGGTTTTTTGTTGACGGCGAGTCTTCGCTGACTCATTCTCCGCGTCCTTGATCGAGAGGCGGAGCGATGGCGCAGGCGAAAAAGACCGTAACAAAAACAGCAGCGCTGAATTCGAGCCTTGTGAAATCAATCTCCGCGCCGCTGCGCAAGGCGGATGATTGTCTCGACAAGATCATCGCGGGCGATTCAATCGAAGTCCTGCGATCATTGCCGGATAATTTCGCCGATCTCGTCTTCGCCGACCCGCCCTATAATCTCCAGCTCGGCGGCGATCTCACCCGCCCGGACAACAGCCGGGTCGACGGCGTTGATGACGATTGGGACAAATTCGGCTCATTCGCGGATTATGACGCATTCACGCATGCATGGCTTAAGGAAGCGCGGCGCGTTCTGAAACCGGATGGCGCAATCTGGGTCATCGGCTCCTACCACAATATTTTTCGCGTCGGCGCCGCGCTGCAGGATATCGGCTATTGGCTTCTCAACGACGTCATCTGGGTGAAAACGAATCCGATGCCGAATTTTCGCGGCACGCGTTTCGCCAATGCGCATGAAACGCTGATCTGGGCGTCGAAATCAAAGGAATCGCGCCCGACCTTCAATTATTCGGCGTTGAAAGCAGCCAATGACGACTTGCAGATGCGCTCAGACTGGCTGCTGCCGATCTGCACCGGCAATGAACGCCTGAAAGGCGCGTCGGGCGCAAAAGCGCATCCGACCCAAAAGCCCGAAGCGCTTCTCTATCGCATCCTGCTTGCGACCACCAATCCGGGCGACATCGTTGTTGATCCTTTTTTCGGCTCAGGCACGACGGGCGCTGTTGCGAAAATGCTCGGCCGCCGTTTCATCGGCATTGATCGCGACAAGGATTATATTTCTGCGGCCGCCAAACGCATCGCCGCCGTCCAGCCGGCTGAAGCCGACGCGCTTTCCGTCACGCCTTCCAAGCGGGCCGCCCCGCGCGTGCCGTTCGGCTCAATTGTCGAGAAAGGCCTTCTGAAGCCAGGCGAAACGCTTTATGCGCCGCAAAAGAAATACGCTGCGCGCATCCGCGCCGACGGGTCAATCGCCGTCAAAGGTCCGGAAGGCGCGGTTGAAGGCTCGATCCACAAGATCGGCGCGCATGTCCAGAAGGCGGAAGCCTGCAACGGATGGACCTACTGGCACTATGAAACGAAAACAGGCCTGAAGCCGATCGACTTCTTGCGCGAAAAAATGCGCAAAGCGGCAAAAAGCTAGGCGTTGTCAACAACCGTCCTCTTTCGTTGTAAAGTCTCGCCCGAGCCCTTGCCGCCCGCCTTCGCGCCGGCGGCATCGGAACGAAGGGGTGATGCGATGATCGAGCTTTTTGCAGCCGTGCAGGCGATGCAGGCAAGCCCGGAACTGTCGGATCTGCATAAAGTCGCGCCCGACATCGTCATCGACATGCGTTACGCAGGCGAGAACAATTTTGTCGGCGAGCGCATTGATGGATACGATCGCGCCAAATGCCTTTTGACCGAACCGGCGGCGAATGCGCTTGCGAGCGCGCAACGCGAGCTTTCATCCATGGCGCTCTCCCTCAAGGTTCACGACTGCTTCCGCCCGCAGCGTGCTGTGGACCATTTTATCCGCTGGTCTCAAAACGGCGATACGACCAAGAAAGCCGAATATTATCCAAATGTGGAAAAGGGCAATTTGTTCGACCTCGGATACATCGCCGAAAAGTCCGGCCACTCACGCGGGTCAACCATCGACATAACGATCCAGGGGCTGGACATGGGATCGCCCTATGACCTTTTCGATCCCTTGTCGCATACGGACAATGAACGCGTGCCGGCGCAAGCTCGCGCCAACCGCCTTCTTCTCAAACTCGTCATGGAAAAGAACGGCTTCAGGAACTATGAGAAAGAATGGTGGCATTATACGCTTGATGATGAACCGTATAAGGATCAGTATTTCGATACGCCTATAGAATAGGAGCGATCCATGCGGCCGTCGGCGTTCGATTTCATCGGCAATCTCGACACGTTGCTCGCCGTCGTGATCGGCGCCATGCTGGCGACTTTAGGCGGGCTTATCGGCGAGCATTACGAGGACCTGATTGAAAGGCGGCGGCGCCAGCGCGATGCGGCGCGGTTTTTCGGCGAAATCCTTGGCTCCATCGACGCCCTAGTCGACAGAGCGCTTCATTCGCAGAAATTCGGCGATCCCTGGGGCCCGGTGACAATGAGGCTTTTCCGGACCGCGATGCGGGAAGCCGAAGTCTATGACCGCAACCGGGAGCGTCTGTTTGACATTCAGGATGTCGAATTGAGATCAAGAATCCACGTTCATGTCATCAGCGAAATTTTCCCGCTCGAAGCGATCATCGAGGGAAGCGAACACATCGCCTCCCTGACCGAGGCTCTCGATGATCGCGGATCGCTTTCCTCCGAACGGCGTCAAAAACTCGAAGACCGGCTCGGCGTATGGCTCAATTCACGTCGCACCGCCATCGAGTTCATCCTCGATGAGCGCGCAAAAACGCCGGAGCTGTGCACCAAGCTGGAAAAACTCGCGCAGATCGACTTTCCAATTATCGAGCGCCCCTGACGAACGTCGCCCGGAGGCGCGCCGTCAGGCCGGCAGTACGTATCCTTTGAATTTCTTCCTTAGTTCCGTCTTCAGCACTTTGCCCGTCGCGCCGAGCGGCAATTCGGGCACGAACTCGACAGCGTCCGGCCAGGCGATCTTGTCGAGCTTTCCTTTCAGGAATTCCTTGATCTCTTCCGGCGAAGGGTCACGACCGTCGCGCTTGACGACGATGAGGAGGGGACGCTCCTGCCACTTTGGATGCGTGACGCCAATGACTGCGGCATTGGAAACATCCGGATGCAGAAGGGCGGCATTCTCGATATCGATCGAAGACACCCACTCGCCGCCGGTTTTGATGACGTCTTTCGCACGATCAGTGATCTGCAAGAAGCCGTCCTCATCAATGATGGCGACATCGCCGGTGTCGAACCAGCCGTCCGCCGTCAATATCGGCGCTTCCACCTTGAAATAAGCGCTGACGATAGAGGGGCCGCGCACCTGCAAGCGGCCATCTGATTCACCGTCACGCGGCAATTCCCGGCCGTCCTCGGAGACAATGCGCATATCGACAAAGGGAAGCGACCGTCCCGCCTTCAGTTGATATTGGATACGCTCATCCTGCGGCAGCGACATGATCGATGGCGGCAGCACGTTCACCGTGCCGATCGGACTCATTTCAGTCATGCCCCAACCCTGCTGCAGCTCAATTCCGTGTTTTTCAAATCCGCGAATGAGCGCTTCGGGCAAGGCCGACCCGCCGCAAAGCCCTTTCTTCAAATGCGGCAAGGTTTTGCCGGCCTTTTCCATATATTGGAGCAACCCGAGCCAGACAGTCGGAACGCCAAGTGAGTAATTTACTTTTTCGGCGTCGAGAAGTTCGTAGAGACTTTCTCCGTCAAGCTTTGGACCGGGGAAAACCTGTTTGGCGCCGACCATCAGCGCCGAATAGGGCGTGTTCCAGGCGTTGACGTGAAACATCGGCACAACCGGCAGCAAAGCATCGCCTTCCCGACAGCCGAGCGCTGTCGGCAGGCAACTGCCGAATGTTTGAATGACGCAGGAACGGTGCGAATAAACGACGCCCTTCGGGTCGCCCGTCGTTCCGGACGTGTAGCACATTGCGACCGCCGTATTTTCATCGAATTCAGGCCAGTCGAATTCGTCGGCTTCCCCGGCGATCAGACTCTCGTAGGAATCATCTCCGGTGCCCGCTTCGCGCGCATGAACGTCATCGGTCAGCAACACGAACTTCCTCACGGTTTTCAACTTGCCGCGCAAGGCGGATATCAGCGGCGCAAACGTAATATCGTAAAAAAGAAAGTCGTCCTCGGCGTGATTGATGACGAAGGCCGCGTTATCAGGCCCCAATCGCGGATTGACCGTATGCAATACCGCGCCTATCCCGCCGACGGCGTAATACATCTCGAACTGGCGATAGGTGTTCCATCCAATGACGCCGACCCGGTCGCCGTATTTTACGCCAAGCCGTTTCAGCGCGTTGGCGAGACGACAGATCCGGTCATATGAGTCGGCTACCGTATAACGATGGATCGGGCCTTCGACCGTGCGAGTGACAATTTCCGTTTTTCGGAAATTTCGCGCCGCATGCTTGAGGATCTCCGTCGTTAAGAGCGGACGGTCCATCATTAGCCCCTTCATAGCGTCTCCCTTGGTCCCTGATCGTTGTTCGTTATGGCAAAACTATCGGGTTTTCTCCGCCCGCGGTCAAACGGTCCGCGCCGCCATCTTGAAAGGCCGCGAGGCGGCCCTATGGTCACGGCCATGACAGAAACAGGTTCAAAAACCGCCCTCGAAGGCGTTCGCGTTCTGGATCTTTCCCGCGTCCTCGCCGGCCCCTGGGCGAGCCAGCTGCTCGGTGATCTTGGCGCTGAGGTGATCAAGGTCGAACGGCCGGGCGCCGGCGACGATACGCGCGGTTGGGGGCCGCCCTTTCTGCATGACAGCGACGGCCGAACGACCGACGCCGCCTATTTTCTCTCAGCCAATCGGAACAAGAAATCGGTCGCGATCGACATCGCCGATCCCGACGGCGCCGCGCTTGTTCGCCGCATCGCAGCGAAAAGTCATGTCGTGCTTGAGAACTTCAAGGTCGGCGGGTTGAAGAAATACGGCCTCGACTATGAAAGCCTCGCCAAGATAAACCCTGCGCTCGTCTATTGTTCCATTACCGGTTTCGGACAAACCGGTCCTTACGCCCCGCGCGCCGGTTACGACTACATGATCCAGGCGATGGGCGGCTTGATGTCGATCACCGGCCAGCCTGACGGCGAGGCTGGCGCCGAACCGATGAAAGTCGGCGTCGCCGTCGCAGACTTGTTCTCCGGCATGTATGCGGCGACAGGCATCCTGGCGGCGTTGCGTCATGCCGAACGCACCGGCGAAGGGCAGCATGTCGATGTCGCGCTTCTCGACTGTCAGGTCGCAATGCTGGCGAACCAGGCGACTAATTTCCTCGTATCCGGAAAAGCGCCGGGCCGGCTTGGCAATGCGCATCCGAATATCGCGCCGTATCAGGTATTCAGGACAGGCGACGGCCATATCGTCATCGCCGTCGGCAATGACAGCCAGTTTGCAGCTTTCGCGGACGCAGTCGGCGCGGGTGCGCTTGCCGGCGATGAGCGCTATCGCACCAATCGCGCGCGCGTCGCCAATCGCGAAAGCCTCGTTCAGACACTATCGCCCAAAATGCTGTTGAGAACGACAGCCGAGTGGCTCTCCGTCATGGAGGCCGCAACGGTTCCCGCCGGACCGATCAACGCCATCGATGCGGTATTCGCCGATGAACAGGTGAATGCGCGCGCCATGACGGCGACGCTCGACCGGTCCGACGCTACTGATGAACGTATGGTCCTTCATCCCGTCAAATATTCGCAAACGCCGGCGCGCGCAGAATTAAGCCCGCCTCCGCTCGGATCGCATACGGATGAAGTGCTCGCCGAATTCGCGGAACAAAACGAAATCGCCGCGCTCAAGGAACGCGGCGTTATCGGGTGAAGCCGCAAGGATGCAAGCCATCCGTTCCCGCTTGTTGTGTCACACGCTCTGAAGTCTGACGCGGCGGCGCATCCTGCTTGACGCTTTCCCCTGTCACGTGAATCCCCGCGCGCAACATTCCCCAAAAAAGGGGCTTGATCGAAAACGCATCCTGCCCTTGGATCGATCCCGTCGGCGGCGCTCCCCGGAGCGGCGCCGATTTTTGTTGTGGGCGCGTCGTTTCGTTCGGCGCGCCGGCTCTTTGACAAGTGAACCCTTGCGTCTTGCGCGGCTTCTGGCTGCCCCGGCGTGAAACCGCAGCCACGCGCTGGCGAACCGTCCGCGCGCGAGGCGCTTTCGCGTCCTCGTTAATGTGGCGCCCCCTCGAAAAATAAGTGGGCGCCGTTCGCGGCTGGACCCCGCGGAAAGACTGAAAAAAACACGGAAACCGGAACGCGGAAATGCGCCATGCAGGCGCCGCATTCAGGAAAGCCGACGAACAAGGAATTGAAGCGCCGCGGCGACGGCCCGCTTCTATTGTCTGTCGATCCGGGCCGACTGCACGGGCCGGGGCTCCGGCAAGGCGCCGGCGTCGATAAGGCCGATTTCAGAAAATTTGGCCGAGAGCGTCTCCCGGTCGAACGGCTTCAACACGTAATGCGCGGCGCCGGCGGCTTTGGCGAGTGTGAATTGCTGCGGATCATTCTCCGTCGCGCAAAGAATGATCGTCGGACGCTCTTCTAGCGGCAATTCCGAAATGCCGCGCAAGAAATCAAGCGCGCCGAAAGACGGCAGGTCCCAATCAAGCAAAACGGCGTCGGGCTTGGAGGCGCGGCACTGTTCGAGCGCGAGCGCCGCCGATTCCGCTTCCTTCGCCTCAATCTTGAGGTCGGTCAGAATGCGAAGCGCGATTTCGCGAATAAGGCTTGAGTCCTCGACGATAAGACAGGTTTTCATGATCGGCGGCCGGTCCGTTGCAATCGGCCGTACTGTCCTATTTTTGGGTTAGCCCGCCGTTAACGCCGCCGGAGCGGATTGCGCTGAATCAGCCAAAAATCGCAGCGAAAAAGTGACGCTTCCCTCCTCCCGAGCGACCTCCACGCCGCCGCCTGTTTGGCGGGCGGCGAGCGCAGAAAGATAATGAGGCGTAAATTTCGGCTTCAGTTCCGTCGCGTCGCGGGATAGGGCGCGCAGCATGTCTTCCTGGACGATGACGCGTTGCCCGGTCACCTTGATCTGGTAAGCGCCCCTTACCCCTTCAACCACAATCTCCCCGCCTCGCGGCGCACAATCCCCGGCTGCGGCAACCAGAACCAGAAGGGCCTTCACCTCATCTTTCGGCGCATAGCCCGGCGCAATACGCCAATCGAGCGTCGCTTTCTGCCACACGAATAGCCCTTCGAGGACATGGCGCGCCTCCTCAAAAGGGAGCTCGGCGCCGAGGCCGCCCGACGCCCCATAGGCGAGGCGCGCATATTTCAGGACCGCGACCGATTTTTCCGCGCTTGATTTGATGAGGTCGAGCGCCGCCTCTTTCATCCCTGCGTCCATGGATGGGTCCGCAAGCACTTCAAGGCCCGACGCCAGCGCCCCGACCGGATTCACCAGATCATGGCAGATGCGGGAAGAGATGAGCGCCGAAAGACTGACGGCGTCGAGATCAGGCTCTTGGGGAGACGACATGAAAACGGGACCTTCTCATTCGAAAGGCCCCGTTATGGATGATTCGCGCCGGCCTGTCGGTTCCAGCTCGATTCCGGCAGGATTTTAACTCAGGGCTGCCTCGCCCAGCTTCCGTCCGGCAATTGCACGCATTCGCCGGAATCAGCATTTTCGACCAGCTTCTTGCCGGTCAGCGCCGCCGTATCCTCAATGGTCACGCCGTTTTTCGCCGCAAGATTCGCATAAGCGGCTTTTCGCTGCTGGTTTGTTGATCGCACTTCGCGCCGAACGCCTTCGCTGGCGACAGCGCCGTCGACAACGCCGAGATAGCCGTCCGACTGCTCGCCGACGATGCAATCGGCTTTCGCATCTTCAATTGCAGCCGAAGCCGCGCCGGCGCCGGTGGATGCCGTAGCTGCAACGAATGTCGCAACCGATGCGGCGATAACATTCTTCTTCATGGACCCTGTCCCTTCTGGAAAGCCCTAGAAAATATCCGGGTTGTTAGCGATCAGATCTTCAATCTCTTTGTCCATCTTGATCAGCACTTCCTGCTTGATGTTCACATTGAGATTGATTTCGATCGGCTTATCCGGCGCTTCGACCTTAACAGTCGCACAGGCCGCGGCAGTGATAAACAGCACTGCGACCTGCGCAAAGCCGGCGCCGCGCCGCATATCGGTCCTCGCTTCAAGCATTCCCGCCCTCGCTTTCAAGAGAATCATCACCTTCGAATGTATCATAGGCCGGCGGCATGTCGAAATAGGGGCGCTGAACGCATCGACCGCCGCAAATTTTCCTCAATTTCGCCCTTCGATCGCTTCCGTCTCCCCTTGCCGCGCGCGCTCGATCTGAAGCTTTACGTCCGTTGACAGGATCGCCTGTTCGATGAGGCTCAAAAGCGGCGCATTGATGGTGATGCGGTACTTGACCGGGCTGTCCACCCTTTGCGTCGCCTTGCCGGTTCTGACGGGGATATCGCTCCGCCCCTCAAACAGGATATTGAAGCCGATCGTGCCGTCGAGCGGACCGTCGAGGGTGGCGGACAGCTTGTCAAATCTCAATTCCCGGAGAACCTCGAAAGCAAGCGCGCTTTGCTCGTTGGATTGCGCCGCGGCGTTTGTCGCCTTGCCCTGATAGCGGATGACGCCAGGCCCCTTGGACGAGACAATTCCATTGTTGATGCGCGCTTTGCCATCCTCGAAAGTCAGCGGCAAAACGCCTTCTATCGTTCCGTCGCCCGACAGGCCTTCGACATTGATGTAGGCGAGCAGCCCGGAAAGGTCGACATTGTCAATCTGCATCGTCGTCTCCGACTGCCCGGCGATCGACATGCTGGAATCATAGGCGCCGATCGTGCCGCCGAACCAAGGGAATTCGGCTTCGACAATCTGCAACGTATTGTCGCCCGGCAAGCTGAAACGCATGGCGCCGTTCTCAAGTTTCAACGCATCCAGGTCGATCTTTGCAATCGAAAGCGTCTGCTCTCCTGCGGTGGAAACCGGCGACAGGGAAGAAAAGACGAGATCGCCGGAGACGCCCTCGGTCCTCGTCACGGCGACGCCGGGCCCGCGAAACGACACGTTGTCGAGCTTGATCGCCGCGGCCGTTTCCAGATTGTTCGGCGACCAGGAGAATGTCGCCTTGCCTTCCGTTGACCCTGATGCGCCGGAAACAACCCCTTTGAGCGCCGGGATTAGGCGATCAGGCTGCAACCCGAAAGCGAACTCTATCAGGCCCGAATCGAATACAGCCTCTCCAACTCCGGTCGCCGTATTGTGCGCGCCTTCGCCCCTTCCAAGCCGCGCGCCCCTCGGCGTTGACACGTTAAAATCAAATGTCGCCGCCTCACTGGCAAGTTGGGCGACGCCAGAGACCGAAACCGGCGCGACCATTTCGAGATCAGCGTTTTGTGCGACCTTCATGCTCGAAAGCGCCGCATTCGCACTCAGCCGTTCGCCAACAATATCAGCCGAAAATCTTCCCTTCGTTTCGGAGAGAACAAACGCGCTATTGAGAATGGCCCGTCCATCGGAGAGATCGCCGGCGATATGAGTCGTTTGCAGCGCCGGTTTGTAGGTCAGCTGAAAATCGACATGCGGCGGCGCGCCTTCGAAGACTGTCCGGCCAAGGCGGTAGAAAGCGCTTTTTGCGTCAAGCGCGCCCTCAATTTTGGTCAGCGGTTCTTCGTCCCAACTGATCGACACAAGCGGCGCATCTTCAGGACAGAATGACGCCGTCCGGACGCTGGCCTGCATATCCTGGCCATCCATCAGGATTGAAGCGCGTTCAACGTGCGCGCAGACGCCTTCTTTCGGCGTCGCCGTCAATAATTTCTCGTTCATATCAATTGTCAGAGAAAGCGCGCTTGCGGCGGGAGCGTCGCTAATGCGCAACCGACCTATCTGGGCGCCCGCCAGATAGGATACCGCATCGGCTTCCCCCACGAAGCGTCCCTTGTCATAGGCGCCTTCAAATTTGCCTTCGACGCCTTCAATCTTGGCGCCGGCCGCTTCGAGCCGTTCAAAAGACGCATTTCCATTGATCAGCCAGGGGCCGCCGTCTTCCGACGATGCAGCGAACGTGCTTTCGCCTTTCGCTGCGCGAGCGTCAAAAAAGGCTGTGAAAGACGTTTCCTGCACGCCGCTCTTTCGTTGA
Organism: Parvularculaceae bacterium; assembly: GCA_020446725.1. GTDB lineage: Bacteria > Pseudomonadota > Alphaproteobacteria > Caulobacterales > Parvularculaceae > Amphiplicatus. The sequence continues at coordinate 11,315 of JAGRED010000270.1, forward strand.
TATAAGGAAGCGCCGCTTTGTCTGAGGATCAACAGATCGCCTTGGTCCGCTTTCAACGCCAGCTCGTTGCCGACGAGGGACAGCGAAAAGGCGCCGCCTGAAAATTCAGCCCGAAACGAGCCGCCGACGTCAATTTGACCGATGCCGGCGCTCCCGGAGGCGAGCGGCGCCAAGGCCGGCGCCGCCGCCGTCTCGATCGTCGACGAGCGGAGAACAACTTCGACGGCGCCGCTGAGTTCGCGCACGCCCTCGCCCAGAAATGATCGCCAGGACGCAAGACTTCCCGAAACATCCGATGCGAGATCATCGATCGCGCCAATGGGCGTTGCGACGCTTCCCTTGACGGCGCCGCCCAATTCGATAGCGCCGTCGGGCTTGAGCTGAAAATTCAGAACGCCGCTCGCATCATGCAGCGACGCTGTCGAAAAGCCTGCGCTGTCAGAGGTGAATGACAGATCGAAACCGCCCCCTCGGGCGGCATCAAATTCACCCGACAAATCGAACAATGCAGGGCCTTTCGGCGTCAGCGTCACGATATCAAGCTGCGTTATGACGATGTGTGCGAAAGGGAGCGGCCCAGAACTAGCGTCCGGGTCACGGTTCCATCCCGCAATTTCTACGGTCCCGTCTTCATTTGCCGAAATGCTGACGCGCCCGTGTTCAATCGCAACCGAGGTGAATTTCCCATGCAGAATGAGCGCGACCGGATCATACTCAAGAGTGACGCCTTCAAGCGCGAGGTCGGTCCGAGACGCATCGCCGCCCGCCCTCAATTCGCCAAGCGTCAGGCGCGATAATCCGACATCAACGACTTTTACGCTGGGGCGATCAAGGCGTTGGCGGACCAAAACCTGCTCGACGGCGGCTTCGGCTATCGGTTTGCGCAATACATAAAGCGCCGCTCCAGTCAGAATGAGCACGACCGCAACGCCGATGATCAAGCGGGCGACAATCCGCATCCGGCAGCTCCTACGCGAAACAACGATCCCCATGGGCTCGCTCCCGCCCCGGCCGCGACGCCCGACGCCTTATGAAACCCCTTATAGAATGGCGAAAATTGCCTGAAAAAGCGAGGCTTGGACTTAAAACCGCCCGCCGATATTGCGAATGGGGTCAAACCATTGACTTCGCGCCCAGCGCAAATGAGAGATACGCGGCCTAGAATGCGCCAATTGCACGACAATCGCCGAGTCGCCGGCGCGCCGACCGAAGGTGCGGCGCAGCGTGCGCCGCTTGCCGCGGCCGCGGCGCTCGGCGTTCTCGCCGGCGGCGCAGCGTTTCTCGCCTACGCCATGAGCCGGCCGACCGACACGCCGACGGCGAGCCGCGCCGCGCCGATCGTCATCGCCTCGCCTGCGCCGGAGAAAAAGCTTGATCAGCCTGCGCGCATATCGAAACCGATTGCGCCTGCCGCCGCCCCGGCAGTCGAGCCGCCTGATGAAATGCAAACGACTCCGGCATCAGGCGATGAGCTCGCCGCCTTCGGCGGTCCCTTGCGCATCAAGCCTTCACGAGACGTCGCAACGGGCGAAATGTCAGCGCCTCCGACCGCAGTCATGACCCTCGCCTCCCCCTTCATTGCTCAGGTTGAGGATCGTCCGGCGCCTTTCTATTTCGAAGCTGACCTCAGAAACGACAATTCACAGGGGTCGTACGCCGAAACAATCTCCGACGGAGATTTGCCTGATGCTCCTCACGAGCGGCTTATCGCGCTCGCAAAAGGCGAAACATTCGTCGATGCCCTGGCGCGCGCCGGCATTCGCGCAGAAGACAGAAACGCCGCCGCATACGCGCTCGGCAAGCTCTTCAATATGCGCCGCCTTCGTCCCTCTCATGAGTTCATTTTGACGCTCGTCCAGCCTCATCAAACCTTTTTTCAGTCCGTTTCGTCAGCGGATACGCCAGCATCCTACCTGTTGTCGCTCGAATTTCGCGTTGACGCCGAAAATCGCATCACGCTTACGCGCACGACCGACGGAAGTTATTCTGCGGATGCTTCCGTAGCGCCGCTGACGACACGCATTGCGGCAATTCAGGGCAGGATCGACGGCAGCCTTTATCTTTCGGCCAAGCGGCAGGGCGCGCCTGATGAGGTCATTGCCGGGCTGGCGCAGATATTCGCCTATGATGTCGATTTCCAGCGCGAGATATTCGGCGGTGATGAGTTCGAAGCGATCTTCGAGGTCCGCTATGACGACGCCGGAAATCTGGTCGGCGGAGGCGACATTCTTTTCGGTCGCCTGAAATGGCGAGGCCGCCAGAAAGAAAAAGGATATTATCGCTTCGAAACCGCAGAGGGCCGCGCCGCGCCAGACTATTTCGATGAAAAAGGCGAAAGCGCAAGGCGGCTGCTGATGAAGACGCCTATTGACGGGGCGCGTCTTTCGTCCGGTTTCGGCACGCGTAAACATCCGATTCTCGGCTATGCGAAAGCTCACAAGGGCGTTGATTTCGCCGCCGCGCGCGGAACGCCGATTATGGCCGCCGGCGACGGCGTGATCGAACGCGCCGGGCCATACGGATCATTCGGCAATTATGTCCGCATTCGGCACGCACAGGGCTACAAGACAGCCTATGCGCATATGAACGCCATAAAAAAAGGCGTGCGCACAGGCGTGCGCGTTCGCCAGGGCGATGTCATTGGTTATGTCGGCACAACCGGACGATCGACAGGTCCCCATCTCCATTACGAGGTTCACCTGCGGGACAAACCCGTCAATCCGCAGAGCCTGAAAATCGCTACAGGCTATGAGCTGCAGGGCGCTGATCTGACACGATTTCGCAGCAAACGGGATGAAATTGACATGCTCAGACAAGGCGTAAATGCAGAGCATGCGCGATTGCTGGCCGACAAGAGCGAGAATGACTCGCTCTGATCAGGGCAGAAGCGGCGGCGCTGTCGGAGAGCTTTACGCCGCGTTCCCCGATGAGGCGCCGTCAACCGAGATTTTGCGGCGCAGATCCTGTGCGAACAGCGTGCGCGTGAAACGCCCAAGGCCCTGGGGGTGCTCCCCAAACGTCGCAATGCGCGACAAAATAAGCGACCGGGTCGTCGGATCCACCGCCGTCGGGAATGACTGTTTCGACGCCAGACGATAGTCCGCAAGCGGACGCGCGAAGTCGTCCTTGCGCCATGACGCGATATCATATTGCGACCACCACTCCGGCGTCTCGTCAACCGACTGCGCGAAAGGCACATGAAGCATGATCGAGCGGTAATAGTCGATAACGGCAGCAAGCATGTCATTGGCGCCGGGGTGCGCATCATCGTCAATCAGCGACTCAATCGTCGATTGCAGAAAATCGAGCGCTTCATGCAGGATAATGAAGCGGCCGATCATCGAATATTTGCTGAGCAGGTTGCCGCCGAGCTCACCCTTGACGAGCAGGTCATAATTCTTGACCGCCCAGGCGACGCATTCATCACGCGTCGAAAACAGCTCCGCTTCATTCTCAGCGACATAGTCCGCTATCGCCTTCTGGAACGGCGCAGGCGCTTCCTTCAGCCGCTTCTGCATGCGCTCGATGACCTGAAATGGCCTGAATCCCAATTCCCGCGCGAGACGGAAAGCCTCGCCGAAATTGTCTTCATAATAATAGATCGTCAGCAGCAGGTGGAAGACGCGCGTTTCCAGATATTCATCGAACGTAAAGTCAGGCGTCTCGACAACCATTTCTTCGGTCTCAATGACGCTTTCATCCGCATACTCGCCGATGCAACGCGCGACGATACGATGGCGGGTCTTGAAGCCGAACTTTGCACGCTGGTCGGGGTCTGACAGCGGCGCGCCGTGAAGCAGCATCAGCTGGTGCGCCGAAATGCGGCTTACGCCGGTCTCGATAAGGCGGTCGACCGCCTCCATGAATGACAGCTTCGTTTCGCCAGGCATGCAAAGGATGAGTTCGCCGTAAGACTGCATGCCCTGACGATGCAGCTCTTCCTGAATCTCCGCGTAGGTGTCGAGACTGATATTCTGCCGCTGAATATTCTTGAGGACTGTCGGGTTCAAGGACTGCACCGCAGACGTCATCGGAAGCCGGCCGCGGGCCTTTTTCATGACGCGGATGATACGTTCGCCCTTGTTCTTGCCCGTTGTCGTCCGGATGTATTTCGGCCAATCATGCTTGTCCATCAAATGGCCAAGATAATCGGCGACTTCTTCGTCCTCTTCATACATGCCGAAATTGTCGTCAGCGAAACAAAGCGGTCCCTCCGGCTGAATCCGCGCGACGATATAGTCAAGATCCGCTTTGATGTTTTCGAATGAGTGGCGAAACGCTTTTGAATTCGAACGCGGAGACGAATTGCAGAACTGGCATGTAAAAGGGCACCCGCGCGCAATCTGCATCAGCGCGAAATAGCCAGTGTTGAAGAACTTATCCATCAACCCGGTCGTATAGGGAGATGGAATCTCATCGAGGTCGCGTATGCGCTGCACTTCCGCGCCGATGACAAACTCGCCTGATTTCGGATCGATCCACTGATTTCCGTCGACAGGTTCGGTCAGCAATCCCTCAGTCGATCCGCCGACATCGGCGTAACGCTGAATGAGATTGAGGAAAGCGATTTCGCTTTCATAGGTCGGCCCGCGCACATGCGCATCGATTTCCGGCATCGTGCGCATCCATTCTTCCTGCTCGCCGCGCGTCAGCGGAAAATTCGGGCCGCCCATCAACGTCAACGACTGCGGCCGCCGACGTTTCAAATATCGCGCAAATGCAAGAGCCAGACGGTGGTTCCAGGAATAGCTCGACAGGCCGAGGACATCCGGCGCCGCCTTATCGATTGCTTCTTTCAGTTCCTGAGGTTCGCGGAATATCTCGAACTGCAAAGGCGATTTTGATGTCGCATTCGCCTTGGCGTATGCGGCGAGATTCGCCACGCCGAGCGGATAAACATCCGACGTCTTCGTAATTAGGTTATGACCAAGGTCCGCTAGATAAACGCGCACGATCCCCTCGCAATTTAATGAGACATTAAACCATGAACGTCGTTAACAGAACGTTCCTATGCCGGCTCGCGCTTGCATTTGGCGGCGTCGTCCCCTGCCCGCAGCCGTTTTGCGCCGATCAACCCTCAGCGCCGAGGGTGATTCCTTCCATGAGATAGCCAAGGCAGTCAAGCCGCGCATTATCGCGGTCCGTCGACAGCATCGACGGCGTCGCCGGCGCGATGAGACGGGTCTCGCCGGCCTCCTGACGGAAGAACTTATCCGTCATATCCGAGCCGTCCTCGCCGATCACCCGAAGCGGCGACTTGCGCTTGCCTGACCGCGCCCATACAGCCTCGGTTCCGATTGGCCGGAAATTCCAGGTCTCAATCCCCGGCTCGATCATGATGTCAGCATCAGCGCCGTCAAAACTGAACGTCGACCCGTCCTCCAGCATAATCCGGCCGAGCGTGTGATAGAGTTTTAGGGCGCGCACGGCCTGAAAGTCCTGCCTCAACGCATCAATCCGCAACGACTTCTCGACCAGTTCGAGCGCAGTCTCATAGCCCGCCGGGTCTCCGGAACGACCGCATTCGACCGCAATTGACGGCGAAAACGCTGAACAGGCGACCGAAAGCGCGCTCGGGGGATTGGTGTAATAGACGGCGAGGTCTGTAAAAATCGATGCAAGATGAAGGTGCTGCGGCTCCAGCCGGCTGACGCAACTATATAAAGGATTGCGCCCGGTATTGTTGTGGATGTCGATTACGGCGAATGGCCCAACGGAACGAAATATGCTCAACGTCTCGGCTGCAAGCGCATGTATCGGCTGATCGCCGCCCGACCAGATCCGGTTAAAGTCCGGCTGGCCGGGAAGATAGCGTTTCCCAGCCGCTGACGCCGGGATGTTCCCGACAAAAAGCATGATCGCCCGCTCAAGCGGCCGTCCGCGCGCCCTTGCAATTAGCGCACGCGCGACATCCCAGCTTGTTGTTTCATTACCGTGCAGCAGAACGGAGACGACGAGCGGCGGCGTTTGCTCACCGCGAAGATGTATCAGCGACGGCCCATCCAGGATTGTCCCAAGATTTATCGCTGAAACATCTTCCAGACCGTATGGCGGCGTATCGAATATCGAAAGGCGCATGACGTTAGACGGTCCACTCATGCACCGGCATTCCGGACTCCTGAAGCTCAGCGTAGCGCATCGTCATCGCCTGAAAATCAGCGCCATGCGTGTTGATAAAGCCGCGCTGCCAGGCGGCGCCCCCGCGCCCCGACATAAGCCGTCCTCGCAAAACGCCGTCGATCCGTTCTGAAATCTCCTCTTTTGTCAGACCCGCCGATATTAAACCTTCACGAGCTTCATCCAGCAGGCGATCCAACAACAACGCTTGCGCATCATGAATACGCCCGTCCGTCCACATTAGGCGGCTTTTCAAACCGTATCTCGCTGCGGCGTAGAAATTCTCACGTGCCGCCTCGAAGGCAATGAGCGTTTCCGGCGGCGTTTCCATGCGCGCATAGTAAAGCGCCAGACCAAGATAGAGAGCCATATTGGCGACCATGTCGGCAATCGTCGGCCCCGCCGCCGTCGCGCGATGTTCAATCCTCAAATGCGGCGCGCCGTCTTCGTTGAACCCGATAATTGGGCGATTCCAACGCCAAATGGTCCCGTTCTGCAATCTCAAATGCGCGAGCTTTTCAGCCGGTTTATCTGCAAGCGCCGGCAAAAGAGACGGATAGCCTTCATGATTTTCCAGAAACAGCTCGAGAAATGACCGTCTGACATAACCGGCGCCGAAGGTGACCCGGCCGCAAGGCCTTCCCGCAATGTCTCGAAACGCCGCAACGGACACCGCCTGTTCGAAGGTTGGAATGCGTGTTTCAGCCCACAATGACTTCCCATAAAGGAATGGCGAGTTGGAACTTGCCGCAACAATCGGGGCGGAGATGATTTGGGATGCGTTCCAGAAGCGCGCCGCTTCTTCCTGGTTGATCTGAAGGTGAGTCTGGATCGATGTGCACGCCGCTTCCATCATCACGTGGTCGCACCGCATTTCAAGGCTTTCTTCACCCTCGATACGGATATGCAGCGGGGCGCCTGATCGAAGACGGAAAACTTCCTCATTGAGCGATTTGTAGCGCTCGGCCGGCGACATCCAGTCGAGCTGAAGCATCTCATCGCGCACAGTAGGCAAAATGCCGATAAGGATCGGGGTCAAGTTGAGCGATTCAGCCGTACCGCGACAGGTTGCCCAGGTGCGCGCCAACTCTCGCTCAACAGCACGCAGAAATCCTGGGCGCAACCTCTCCGGCGCGGTATTGATTTCAAAATTGAACTGAGAAAGCTCGGCGACAATCAGTGGATCATCCGCCGCCGCCAAGAATTCGACATTTCGCGGCGCCGGCAGCGCATTTTCATCGGTCAGCCAAGCTTCGACTTCAAGGCCGCCCGTAAACCCGTCATCATAGGCGAACATGCGTTTGTCGAACCAGGATTTGAGGATTTTGGTCTCTTCGCGAAGACGCGCGCCGAATTCAGCGCGCACTTCGTCGCTGAACCTTCCGGACGCAATCTCCTGCCCCATATATCGCGCTCCCGCAGCCTGGAACAGCGCCCATCCGACCCTATCCCGAACTTGCGGTCAATGAAGGCAATCACTGAGCTGGCTCAGATTGCGTCGTAATCCGGCAAAGCATCGAAAGCGCGCTTCAGCGCCTCACCCCAACCGTCGGAGATCACGCGAAAATAGGGATCGTCCGGCGGCACCCGGCGGGAATGACCTATCCGCAACGCGTCTCTTTCGATGATCTGCAGATCGAGCGGCGCGCCCACGGACAGATTCGCCTTTATAGTCGAATCGAAAGACACGAGCAGCAATTTGATGGCGTCAGCGAACGACATTTCCGGATCGTACGCCCTGACTAGGATCGGTCGTCCGTATTTCGTCTCGCCTGCCTGAAAAAATGGCGTTTCCGCACTCGCCTCTATGAAATTCCCTTCCGGGTAAATTAGAAACAGCCGAGGCGGCATCCCTTTGATCTGGCCGCCAAGGATAAGCGTCGCGGCGAATTGCGATTCAGCAGTCTGACCTTTGTCGACCGTCGTGCGGATCGTCTCCTTCAACAGGTCGCCGACAATGCGCGCGACTTGAAACATTGTCGGCGCTTCAAGAATGGATGGGCGTCGCTCGGCTGGCGCTTTGGTGCGTTCGTCGAGAAGGCTGATCACCGCCTGCGTCGTCGCGAGATTTCCGACGGTCAAAAGCGTGATGACACGCTCGCCGGGCTCTTCCCACGTAAACATCTTTCGGTACATCGAAATATTGTCGACGCCGGAATTCGTGCGCGTGTCTGACATAAAAAGAACGCCGCGATCGAGCAGCATTCCAACGCAATAAGTCATATCATACGCCCACTCTGAAGTCGCACTAATTCTATTGCTGAATCTGGACCGTGACAATCGGCGCCGATGCTCCGCCGCCGATGACAAGACCGCGCATAGGCGCCGCCTCAGCATAATCGAGTCCTACGGCGAGTCTAATATATCGTTCATCAGGACATTGACGATTGGCGGGATCAAATCCGACCCAGCCGAGCGCTTCAACATGAGCTTCAGCCCATGCATGGCTTGCTTCATGCTGCTCACCATTGTCCAACGCAAGATAGCCACTGACATAACGGGCCGGGAATCCCATATTGCGCGCGCAGGCGACAAAGGCGTGCGCATGATCCTGGCAAACGCCGCAACCGGCCTTAAGCGCTTCCTCGGCGCTGGTGCCGACGTCGGTGCGACCAACTTCATACCGGATGGCTTCTGCGACCGCCTCGTTAAGGACATGCAGTCGATCGAGATCGTTTACTTCGTCTTTAAGACCCGCGACCAAATTCAACACACGCTCGCCCTGTTTCGTCAGCGCCGTGGAGCGCTGATAGAGCCAGATAGGCGCAAAGCCTCGATGCGGGCCGAACACGCCAGCACGTTCAATCGTTTCCACGACGCCCTCGCAGCGCAAGCGAATATGCGTTCCGGCGCCGGCGAGGCTGAACAGCATCGTTTCATTGCCATGCTGATCGGCAAAGACAGCCTCGATCGAACCGCCTTCAAGCGTCACATTCCATGCCGTCACATCTTGCACCGAACAGGATCGCGGCGTCAGCCGCACCTGCTGGATAATAAAGGACGAGGCATGATCAAGCTCATAGTCCGTTGTATGATTGACCGCTATTCGCATGCTCATTCGTAGAATCTGTAATCGTTTTCGATAGCGCTTGCGAGCGCGCCATTTTCGGCGATGAACCGTACCAGAAATTCGTGGAGGCCCTCGCTGAATACAGCCTCCATCGTCTCGGTGTTGAACTGCCGATCCGCTTCGACCGCAAGAGCTGTCGACGGCGCGGGAATGGCGTACTCGTTTTCAAGCCGGCGAAGATTTGTGACAAGGTCATCATAACAGAACGCCAGTGAGCGCGGCATTCGACAGTCGAATATCAAGAATTCGGCGATGCCGAAGGAAGATACGTCTCCATTGAGCCAACGATATGACCGCTGCGCTGAGACCGCACGCAAGATCATGTCCCATTGCACATTATCAGCACGGGACCCGACGAGCGCCGGCGACGGCAGAAGAACATAGTATTTCACATCGAGGATGCGCGCCGTATTGTCGGCGCGTTCAATCATGGCGCCCGCCTGACAGAAGGAATAAATATCATTTCTCAGCATGGTGCCGTAGAATGCGCCGCGAACCTGCGCCGCAAGATGGCGCACAAGAGAGAGCGTTTCAGGCAGATCGCTTCTCAATGTCGGCTCGGCAAGGGCGTCCTTGAGCAACAAATAAGCCTCATTCATCGCCTCCCAAACCTCACGCGTCAGCGCGGTTCGAACGAGGCGCGCATTATCGCGCGCCGCTTTTATCGATGCATAAACGCTTGACGGATTGGACGGTTCGGCAAGCAGGTAATCGGTGACTCCGGAGCCGCTCATTTCGCCATGCATTGCGATGAAGGCGTCGAGGACGCCGGCTGTCGCAGCGATCGACCTCCATTCATCCTCCGCTGCGCTGGCGCGTGTCAAAGCTATCCGATGTCCCGCATCGATAAGGCGCGCCGTGTTTTCCGCCCGCTCAAGGTAACGGAACATCCAAAATAGGCCTCCGGCGGTGCGTCCGAGCATCGCGGCTATTCCTCCAGCACCCAGGTGTCTTTGGTGCCGCCGCCCTGGCTTGAATTGACGACGAGCGAACCTTCCTTCATGGCGACACGAGTCAGCCCGCCCGGCGTGATATCAATGCGATCAGGAGAAACAAGCACGAACGGGCGGAGATCGACGTGGCGCGGCGCGAGGCCCGATTTGGTGAATATCGGCACGGTGGACAAAGCCAGCGTCGGCTGGGCGATATAGTTGTCCGGGCGAGTTTTTAGTTTTTGTGCGAAATCCTCAATTTCGGCGGCGCTCGACGTTGGTCCGACGAGCATGCCGTATCCGCCCGATCCATGCACTTCCTTGACGACAAGCTCCGCGAGATTGTCGAGAACGTAAGCGAGCGCATCCGGTTCTGCGCAGCGCCATGTCGGCACGTTTTTCAGGATCGCTTTTTCTCCGGTATAGAATTCGACGATCTCAGGCATATACGAATAGATCGCCTTATCATCAGCAATGCCGGCGCCGGGCGCGTTTGCGATGGTGATGCCGCCGGCGCGATATATGTCCATGACGCCCGGCACGCCGAGCGTCGATTCCGGGCGAAACGAAAGCGGGTCCAGGTAATCGTCATCAACGCGGCGATAAAGGACATCTATTGGCTTGAATCCTTGCGTTGTCCGCATTGCGACGCGGCCATCGGCGACCCTAAGGTCGCTTCCCTCGACAAGCTCGGCGCCCATCTGGTCGGCCAGGAACGCATGTTCGAAATATGCCGAATTGAAAATGCCGGGGGTCAACACTGCAACGACTGCGCGATGATGAGCAGACGCCGGCGCGCAGGCTGATAATGAGCGGCGCAGATTGACCGGGTAGTCTCCGACTTCCCTCACCCGTACGCGGGCGAAGAGTTCCGGGAACATCTGCAGCATCGTTTCCCGGTTCTCCAGAACATAGGAGACGCCGGAAGGCGTTCTTGCGTTGTCTTCAAGAACATAGAAATCGTCCGGTCCCGTCCGAACAATATCGACGCCGACAATATGCGTGTAAACGCCGCCGGGCGGATCAACGCCAATCATAGTGGGCAAAAAGGCGTCGTTGGCGGCGATCAGCCGCTTTGGAATGCGTCCCGCCCGCAAAATTTCCTGACGATGGTAGATGTCGTAGATGAATGCGTTGATCGCCCGCACGCGCTGTTCAATTCCGCGGGTGAGGCGACGCCATTCAGAAGCGGCGATGATCCGCGGAATGATGTCGAACGGGATCAGCCTCTCGGCGGCTTCGGTTTGTCCATATACGTTGAAAGTTATGCCGGTGCGGCGAAAAAACCGTTCGCAATCGGCTGCTTTTTGCTCCAGCAAGGCTTGGTCTACCGCATCGAACCAGCGGCTGTATTCCTCGTATGGCGGCGTCGGAGCCGAGGGGGCAGCCGCAGCGTCCCTCTGTCCCAGCATTTCATCGAAACTGCGTGCGCTGACCGCCATTGCCGCCTTTCATGCTGCGCCGCAACATTCGCATGAAAAGCGCCGAGGCTCAATGGCGAAAATTACCGCCCCTTTCGGTCTTGGAGAACTTTCGCAATATAGGCGTCAACGTCGAGATCGCCCGTCGCCTGACCGCGAATGCGTTCTTTGACCTTGTGCGGAATATCATCGGGCGCGATCGCCCCGGCGTTATCGACCGTCTGGCGAATGAGCTTCTTCAATGCCTCTTCCTTCGCCTTGTCGCTTATCGTCGCCCGGGCCATCGCCAAACTCCCTAGTTCAGAAGCGCGCCAGCCGGCGGCGCATCCCGGTAGCGCCTGGACTTGCCGTTGGCCGTCTCGCCATTGACGGTCAGCCCGGTTGCGTCCGCGGATACGTCAAGCGCCTCGCCATCTTTGATTTTGCCAGCCAAGATGAGGTCCGCAAGCGGATCTTGCAATTCTTTCTGGATGACGCGCTTTAACGGTCGGGCGCCGTAAACGGGATCATAGCCGGCGTCGCCGAGCCAGCGACGAGCCTTCTCGTCCAGTTCAACGGTGATCTTGCGGTCGGCGAGAAGCTTTGCGAGCCGCGCGACCTGAATGTCGACAATGTGGTCCATATTCGCCCGGCTGAGGCGGTGAAACAGGATGATCTCGTCAAGACGGTTTAGGAATTCCGGCCGGAAGCGCCCGCGAACCGCCTCCATCACCTGAGGACGCACAGCTTCCGAATCCTGTCCCTCCGGCTGACTCGCAAGGTATTCAGCGCCGAGATTCGAGGTCAGGATTATGAGTGTGTTCTTGAAGTCCACCGTGCGGCCTTGGCCATCGGTCAGGCGTCCGTCGTCAAGAACCTGAAGAAGGACGTTGAAAACATCGGGATGCGCCTTCTCCACCTCGTCGAATAGAACGACCTGATAGGGACGCCGCCGAACCGCCTCCGTTAGCGCGCCGCCTTCTTCATACCCGACATAGCCTGGCGGCGCGCCGATAAGACGCGCGACCGAATGTTTCTCCATGAATTCCGACATGTCGATGCGCGCAATCGCGGTATCGTCATCGAACAGAAATTCAGCGAGCGCCTTGGTCAGCTCCGTCTTGCCGACGCCGGTCGGGCCGAGGAAGAGGAACGACCCGATAGGACGGTTCGGATCCTTAAGCCCCGCGCGAGCGCGCCGCACGGCCGCCGACACCGCCTCAACCGCCTCCGACTGGCCGACAACGCGCTTTCCGATCGCTTCTTCCATACGAAGGAGCTTTTCGCGTTCCCCTTCAAGCATCTTGTCGACCGGCACGCCGGTCCAGCGCGAAACGACGCCGGCTATATTCTCGGCGTCGACAACCTCATCGACGAGCGAAGATTTATCCTCACGCTCTTCAGCGGCGGACAATTTCTTTTCCAGCTCCGGGATAACGCCGTATTTCAGCTCTGATGCGCGGCCAAGGTCGCCTCGCCGTTCCGAATCCGCGAGAGCTTGCCGCGCCTGATCAAGCTCTTCCTTAATCTTGGTGGCGGTCGCCAGCGTCTCTTTCTCAGCACGCCATTGCGCAGTAAGCGATGCCGATTTTTCTTCAAGACCGGAGAGCTCGTCCTCGAGCTTTCCAAGCCTGTCGCGCGAGGCGGCATCATCTTCCTTTTTGAGCGCCTCACGTTCAATCTTCAGCTGGATGATCCGCCGATCTAGCTCATCGAGCTCTTCAGGCTTCGAATCCACCTCCATCCGGAGGCGGGAGGCGGCTTCATCGACAAGGTCGATCGCCTTGTCCGGCAGAAAACGGTCAGTGATATAACGATTTGACAAAGTCGCCGCCGCGACGATCGCGCTATCCGAGATTCGAACGCCGTGGTGCAGTTCGTACTTTTCTTTCAGGCCGCGCAGGATCGAGATCGTATCCTCGACCGTCGGCTCTTCGACGAACACCGCTTGGAAGCGGCGCGCAAGCGCCGCATCCTTTTCAACATGCTTGCGATATTCATCAAGCGTCGTTGCGCCGATGCAATGCAGCTCTCCACGCGCCAAGGCGGGCTTCAAGAGGTTCGAGGCGTCCATCGCGCCCTCTGACTTTCCGGCCCCTACCAGAGTGTGCATCTCGTCAATGAAGAGGATGATTTCGCCTTCCGCCGCCGTTACTTCATTGAGAACAGCTTTCAGGCGCTCTTCGAATTCGCCTCGATATTTGGCTCCCGCGATAAGCGACCCCATATCGAGCGCGAGCAAACGCTTGTTCTTGAGGCTTTCCGGCACGTCGCCATTGATGATGCGAAGCGCCAATCCTTCCGCGATAGCGGTCTTGCCGACACCCGGTTCGCCGATCAGGACCGGATTGTTCTTCGTTCGTCGCGAGAGAACCTGCATGGCGCGGCGGATTTCCTCATCCCGACCGATAACCGGATCCAGCTTGCCGGAACGCGCGGCTTCGGTGAGATCTCGCGCGTATTTCTTGAGCGCGTCATAGCCCTGCTCAGCCGATGCCGTATCGGCGGTGCGGCCTTTGCGAAGATTGTTGATCTCAGCATTGATCGATTGGGGGCTGGCGCCGGCGTTTTTGAGAATCTTTGATGCCTCAGCGTCCGGCGTAAGCGCGAGAGCCACAAGCAGCCGCTCAGCGCTGACGAAACTGTCCCCGGCCTTTTTCGATTGCTCCTCAGCTGAGGCGAAGACGCGCGCCAACGCCGGCGCCAAATAAATTTGTCCTGCAGACCCTTGGACTTTGGGGAGCTTCTTTAGCGCCGCCTCAGTTTCGGCGAGCGCCATTTCCGGCTTGGCCCCTGCGGATCTCAACAGGTTGGCGGCGAGCCCCTCCTGATCATCAAGCAGCGCTTTGAGCAGATGTTCTGGCGTGAATTGCTGATGGCCGTCCCTGAGGGCGATGCCCTGCGCGGCCTGAATGAGACCGCGGGCGCGGTCGGTATAGTTGTCGAACTGCATTTCCTGACCTTCTGGCGAGCGTCAAAGAGACGGGGCGCCCCCGCAGGCGGCGACCCTCAGCCCTTGAGATAGGCGTCGATCTGCGTCGAACAAGGCCCCCAGAAACAAAAGACCCGGCGCGACGACGGGTCTTTTTTGAAGAGGCGGGTCTAATGGTGTCCTTCAGAATGCTCACCGGCGTCTGGCTTTTCATCGACCGCGCCATCGGCGGGCTTCTTCATCATCGCCTCATGCTTGGCCTGATGGTGCGCTTTCATTTCGTCATAGCTGACGAGGCCGTCATCGCCCGCCATGGCGGCGAATTCTCTCTTCGCCTTGGCCGTGACGAAATCGACAAGTTCCTGCTCGCTGATCTGTCCGTCGGCGTTTGAATCAACCTCTTTGAAATGGGCATCCATCTTGGCCGCCATCGCCGCGTCGTCCGGTTTTTTTTCATGATGGGCGGCGCGCGCGCCCGTGACGGAGACGGCAACGACGGCTGCAAGAGCGACAACATAATTCATACTGCATTCCTCCCATAACTGTATTGAGCGCCCCAAGATAAGTGCGCCTACGGGCTGGCGTAAGTCCGTCGATTCCGCATTTCCTGGAATTAAGGTCAAAGCGCGCCGAGGCTCACCATAGCGCCGCCGTCAATGACAATCTGCTGCCCGGTCATCCAGCGACCGGCCGGCGAAGACAGAAAGACGGCGCCACCGGCGATATCATCCGGCTCCCCGAAGCGACGAAGCGGCAGCGTCTTGGAAATCATCGCTTCGATTTTCGGATCCTTCCACAACGCCTCGGCGAAATAGGTTTTTACAATTCCCGGACAGATGCAGTTGGCGCGGATACCAAGCGGACCGTATTCGACTGCGAGATTGCGCGCTAGCTGAAGATCAGCCGCCTTTGAAATATTATACGCGCCAATCGCATTACTGCCGACGAAAGCGCCAATCGACGAAATGATGATAATTGATCCATCCTTACGGGCCTTCATCTGCGGCAGCACAAGTTGCGACAGCCAATGCGTAGCTTTGACATTGGCTGTCATGATCTTGTCGAACTGCTCATCCGTGATGGCCTCGGAAGAGCCGAAATAGGGGTTTACCGCCGCGTTCGATACCAGAATGTCGACCTTGCCCAGCACAGCATCTGCGAATTCGACAAGCGCCTTAAGATCATCCTTGCGCGCAATATTGCAGGCTGCCGCGTGCGCGGCCTTTCGTCCAAGCGACTCATTTATTGACGCAGAAAATTCCTCGCAGGCGTCGATCTTGCGGCTCGAAACGACAACGTTCGCCCCGTGCTCCGCGAGACGCCTGGCGATCGCCGCTCCGATGCCGCGAGAGGCGCCGGTGACGACCGCCGATTTGCCGGTAAGGTCGAATAGGGAAGTTACATAAGCGGCCATACCTGAGTCCTCCACGGGAGCATCAGACTATTTCCGCAGCAATCGTCGCTTGCAACGCCCAGTCGCAGCAGGCGTTAGCCGGCGGTGACGGGCTCGGCCTCGTCCGCAGCGTCAGTCGGCGCCGCATCGTCACGCGGTCGGCGCGGCCGGCGGCGACGCCGGCGGCCGTCATTCTCGTTGCTCTCGGCCCGCTTGTCTGGCGCGCTTGGTTCGTCGCCGACATTCTCTTCGGCATCATGGGGCTGAGTTTCCGTGGCCGCTTCCTCCCGGCCCGCATCCGAATCGTCCGAATCAACGGCTTGCTGCCCCTGACGCTGATCGCGCATGTCGCCGATTACCGGCTGATCCGAATCCGCATCGATATCGCCGGCGGTATGATCTTGCGGCAGAGCTTGCGGACCCTGGATCGACCGAAGAAGGCGGAAATAGTGTTCTGCGTGCTGAAGGTAGTTCTCGGCCTTCACCCTGTCTCCGCTTGAAGTCGCATCGCGCGCGAGGGCTTGATATTTGTCATAGATTTGCTGCGCTGTGCCGCGAATACGCACATCGGGCCCGTTTGAATCGAGCGCCCTGTTAGGATTGACGCCCTGGCGGCGCCGCTGATTGCGACCACGCTTATTGAAATGACCGTTCATGCCTGCTTTTTTCAGCCCGTATCAGATTTCGCGGCTTAACCGCCGCAGATTTGCAATAGCGATCGCCTGCGGAACATCCCGCTGGTGACACAAATTGCGCTCTAGCTATTCAGTTCGCACCCCGCAGCGCAGCCTGCTGCTTATCGTCCGTCTTCTATTGAAACAGCCGTCTCTTTGGATTTTCCGGGGCTGCCCGCCGCGCATTTCACCAGCGCCAACCTCCGCGGAGCGCAGTCTAGCGACCAACGCTCATAATTCAATATCTAATCGCGCGTCTCCAAAAGGTCAATCACGACCGCGCGGGGGCGACCGGAAAGGTCCTTTTCAATTGCAGTTTTTACACCAGGAAACGCGCCTTCAGCCATATGCTTAACGTTTTCGGCCTGGCCTTCGCCAAATTCTGCGACAACAAGTCCGCCCGGGGCGAGGCACGGCGGCGCGGCGGCCAGAATCCGCCTATAGGCGTCAAGCCCGTCGGGCCCAGCGAATAACGCAATCGGGTTTTCATACTCGGCGACTTCGCACGCGAGCACGCTGCGATCGACAGTGCGGATATAGGGCGGATTCGACACGATGATGTCGAATGCGCCCGACACCTCGGCAAACCAGTCGCTTTGAAGCGCCTGCGCTCTTCCCTCAAATCCAAGGCGCGCAAGGTTTCGTGACGTAAGCGCCACAGCTTCAGGGTCAATATCGACCGCAAGACCGCGAGCATTGGGGAATTCCGCCAGCAAGGCGCTAAGGAGCGCGCCGGACCCGCAACCGAGATCAAGAATGCGATGCGGCAATGCGTGCGCGCGCCGTGCGAGAACTGCTTCAACCAGCGTTTCGCTGTCTGCGCGCGGCACAAGAATGCCAGGCGACAATTCAAGATCAAGCGACCAGAATTCCCGTCGCCCGACAATATACGCGACGGGCTCGGCGCGGACGCGACGCTCCACCAAGCGCCGGAAATATTGTGCGGCCTCTTCATCGACGGCGCGGTCACCCTGCGCGATCAAACTGACGTCGTCGAGATTAAAAGCGAATTTTGCGAGAACACGCGCATCCAGAAGCGGCGTTGTGGAATTTGTGAATTCCTTCGCCGCCCACCGGACCAGCGCATCAACTCGCAACAAGTGCGGCGCATTAGGCATTCGCCTCCAACGCCGCAAGACGATCGGCTTGATCCTGCGTGATGAGCGCATCGACAATCTGGTCGAGCGCATCGCCACGGATAACTTCATCGAGGTTGTAAAGCGTCAGATTGATGCGGTGATCGGTAACGCGGCTTTGGGGGAAATTATAGGTGCGTATGCGCTCGGATCTGTCGCCGGAACCCACCATGCCCTTACGTTGCGCAGCGCGTTCCGCATCCGCGCGAGCGCGCTCGGCATCGTAAAGCCGGGCGCGCAGGATCATCATCGCCTTCGCCCGATTTTTGTGTTGTGATTTTTCATCTTGCTGGCTAACGACGACGCCGGTCGGAATGTGCGTGATGCGCACCGCGGAATCGGTCGTATTGACGGACTGGCCGCCCGGGCCCGAGGCGCGAAAAACGTCTATTCGCAGGTCCGATTCCTTGATTTCAATATCGACATCTTCTGGTTCGGGCAGCACCGCGACTGTCGCCGCAGAGGTGTGCACCCGGCCTTGCGCCTCCGTTGCAGGCACACGCTGCACGCGGTGGACGCCAGCCTCGAACTTCATCCGCGCGTAGACGCCATCGCCTTTGACGGACGCCTGAATTTCTTTGTAGCCGCCCTTCTCAGCGTCGGAAGCCGACAAAACCTCGATCCGCCAGCCGTTGAGCGAAGCGTATCGCTGGTACATTTTGAAAAGGTCCCCTGCGAATAGCGCCGCCTCTTCACCGCCCGTGCCCGCGCGGACCTCGAGGATGACGGACGAATCGTCAGCCTTGTCCTTTGGCAAAAGCATCAACTGAAGCTCACGCTCAACCGCCGGCGTCCTCTCTTTCAGGTCCTGCAATTCCTCATAGGCCATTTCGGCCATTTCCTTGTCGGCGCCGCCGGAGAGCTCTTCGAGTTCGATCAGTTGTTGGCGGACCGAAGAAAGCTCGCGCGCTTTATCGGCGATCGGCTTGAGCTCACCGTGCTCTTTCGAGAGGCGGACGATCTCGTCGCCCTTCGTCGCCGACGACATCGCCGCTTCGACTTTTTCGAATTTGGCGATCAGCGCGTCAATTTTGGACTGGGGGATCAAGCAGTTTCATCCTGTGTTTGGCGCTTCGTCTCTGCTGCTTCAAACTCATCGGACATCTTGTCGATGATTGATCTGAAGACCGGGTCGTAGCCGTAATCCCGCCTTTGCCTCCACCATTTTCTGACGCGCCGGCTCTGGAAATAGAGCCGCATCAGACCTCCCGTCCGATCATAGCCCGCAGGCTCGATGAGACCACGCTGGAGGAGCATATAGGCGCCCTCGTGCATTCCGAGCGCGTAACCCATCAGATTCGCGAAACGGAGCTTTTCCGCATCGCTGAGCTTTTCCGCGCCGAAGAGCGCACGCTGCATGAAGTCGGCCTTTTCGGGCGATTCCATCAACGAGTAATTCGCTTCTCCCGCCTGCACCCACAGGCTTAGTGTAAGTTGCGCGCGCGCGATCTTATTTGTCTGATAGCCTTGATAGAGAAGCGCAAACAGCGTCGCGACGATGACGACGACCGCACCTGTCTGGCCGATGTAATATATGTTTTCGAGCGTCATGGTCTGTCGCCTCGTCTGCGATTATTATGCGACGCAACCCTACAAACAAAAAGCGCGCGAAGTCGCTTCGCGCGCTTTCATATCCAATCTCGCGTCGCTATTCCGCCGCGACGCTTTCCTGTTCTTCGCGCGCCTTGATTTCCGCGGCGCGCTTTTCCACGAGATCAACTAGATGGTCGAGGATTTGGTCGTTGTCGAGCCGATGATCGGGCGAGCCGTTGAGATAGACTTGGCCGAAATCCTTGCCGGCGCCGCCTCCCGTGAAGCCGATATCGGTTTCGCGCGCCTCACCCGGCCCGTTGACGACGCATCCGATAACCGAAAGCGACATTGGGGTCGTTATATGAGCGAGGCGTTTTTCAAGCTTTTCAACCGTTTCGATGACGTTGAAACCTTGCCGCGCGCAAGAAGGGCATGAGATGACGTTAACGCCGCGGTGGCGAAGACCGAGCGACTTTAAGATGTCATAGCCGACTTTGATTTCCTCGACCGGATCGGCGGAAAGCGACACGCGGATCGTATCGCCGATGCCGGCCCAGAGAAGATTGCCGAGACCGATCGCTGATTTGACCGAGCCGATGCGCAACCCTCCCGCTTCAGTGACGCCAAGATGCAAAGGGCAATCGATCGCATCGGCCAACGCATGATAAGCCGCGACGGTCAGAAAAACGTCGGACGCCTTCACCGAGATCTTGAACTCGTGGAAATCATTGTCCTGCAAAATCTTCGCGTGGTCGAGCGCGCTCTCCACCATCGCCTCTGGGCAGGGCTCCCCGTATTTTTCCAAAAGATCCTTCTCAAGGCTGCCGCCATTGACGCCAATGCGCATCGAGCAGCCGTGATCCTTCGCTGCCTTGATGACTTCACGCACGCGTTCTTCCGACCCGATATTGCCCGGATTTATTCTAAGGCATGCCGCGCCGGCGACGGCCGCCTCAATGCCGCGTTTATAGTGAAAATGGATGTCGGCGACGATCGGCACCGGAACATTCTTGCAGATTTCTTTCAGCGCAGCCGTCGATTCAATATCCGGACAGGAAACGCGAACGATATCCGCGCCGGCCTCCGCGATCTCATTCACCTGGCGGATCGTCGCTTGCGCATCCGAAGTCAATGTGTTCGTCATCGATTGCACGGAAATCGGCGCATCGCCGCCCACCGGCACTTTGCCGACCATGATCTGCCGGGATTTGCGGCGTTCGATATCGCGCCAGGGTCGAACGGACATGATGACTTCCTAAAAGTTCCGACTTCGTGTTTTTAACGCCGGATCGCGTCGCCGATAAGGCGTTAAAGCGGGGTTGCAGGCGTTTCCGGCCCGCTTTTGCGAAATTGCAGGCGAAAAAGCAACGCAATTGACCCTTTCCGCCTTCCTTGCCCAGTTGGCGGCGGCCAGCGCCCTTCCCCTAGGACGGGCGGTCGAAGCGGAAACTCGCCCGCTGCTCGAAAGCAGGTCTCGGCTCGCCGTCGATCGTGCGCGGCGAAAATCGCCAGCGCTTGATCGCATTCAGCGCCGCCCTATCAAAGCAAGCGTTTGTGGCGTCGGCCACGCGTTCGCTGACAACAGCCCCGTCCGGCGTAACGGTGAAGACGATATCGACAGTTTCAATTTCCGCCGCAGTCGCCTCACAACCTGGCGGATAGACAGGCTCCACCCGTTCGATCGTTGCCGCCTCGATAATGACGGGCAGCGGCGGGATCGAAGCGGGCCGGAAATCAGCCTCCTCAGACGCCGCCGCGTCGGGAGTCACAGAAAGCGCCGGCGCATCATCGACAACAACCCGCCCTTCAACAACGGGCGCAATCGGCGCGCCCGTAAGTTTCAGTGGCGTCTTAATGGCGTCAGCGCTTGGATGCGTAAC
>JAGRED010000271.1 GCA_020446725.1 Parvularculaceae bacterium
AGCCGAAGCCGGAAAAAGCGGGTCGCTCCGATACAAGCGCGTGCTTTTGAAAATTTCCGGCGAAGCGCTGATGGGCGCGGGGCAATTCGGCATCGACTATGAAACGGTCGAGCGCATTGCGGACGAAATCAAGGAAGCGCGGGATCTCGGCGTCGAACTGAGCCTTGTCGTCGGCGGCGGCAATATCTTCCGCGGCATGCAGCAGGCAGCGCGCGGCATGGAGCGCGCAAGCGCCGACTATATGGGCATGCTGGCGACGGTGATGAACGCGCTCGCCGTGCAAAACGCGCTTGAGAAAAAAGGTCTTTACACGCGCGTCCTGTCGGCGATCGAAATGACGCAGATCTGCGAGCCGTATATTCGCCGCCGCGCCATCCGCCATATGGAGAAGGGTCGGATCGTCATTTTCGCGGCGGGCACCGGCAACCCGTTCTTCACGACCGATACGGCCGCGGCGCTGCGCGCGGCGGAGATGGGATGCGACGCGCTCTTCAAGGGAACGAATGTCGACGGCGTCTACACGGCGGATCCCAAGAAGGACAAAAGCGCGACGCGGTTCGAGCGCCTTTCCTATCACGAGGTTATGGTGCGCGATCTCAAGGTGATGGATCAGGCGGCGATTGCGTTGACGCGCGAAAACAATATCCCGATCGTCGTTTTCTCGATCGCCGAACGCGGCGGCATTGTCGGCGCGATCACGGGCGAGGGGCGGTCGACGACGATCATCAACGATTGACGCTGGAGCGCCGCGCTTTCGCCTTGGAAATGCGCGGTTGCCGGATGATGGAGAGAAAGATGAGCGGTGCAGGCGCAAACCAGAAAGACCTCGAAAAGCGCATGGACGGCGCGCTCGCCGCGCTGAAGGCGGAATTTTCGGGCCTGCGCTCGGGGCGCGCGTCGGCGAGCCTCGTCGAGCACATCACCGTCGACGCCTACGGCTCGCACATGCCGATCAACCAGGTCGGCACGGTCAACGTGCCCGAGCCGCGGATGATTTCCATCCAGGTCTGGGACAAGGCGCTTGTTTCGGCGGTCGATCGCGCGATCCGCGACGCCGGCATCGGCGTCAATCCGGTCGTCGACGGCACGAATGTCCGCATTCCCATTCCGCCGCTGACCGAAGAGCGCCGCAAGGAGTTCACCAAGGTTGCGCATAAATATGCGGAACAGGCGCGTGTTGCGATCCGCAATGTCCGCCGCGAAGGCATGGATCAGATCAAGAAGGCCGAGGGCGTCGGCGAAGACGAACAAAAGCGCCAGTCCGAGCAGGTGCAAAAGCTTACGGACGCGATGGTGAAGAAAGTCGACGAAGCGCTCGCCGCCAAGGAAGCGGAGATCATGCAGGTCTGATCCTGCATGCGCGTGAGGTGAGAACGGTGACAGGCAGTTCGGCGGCTGATGATAAAGCGACGGCGCCGGGCTCGTCCGGCCCTTCTCCGCGCCATGTCGCGATCATCATGGACGGCAACGGCCGGTGGGCGGCCTCGCGCGGACTGCCGCGCAGCGCCGGCCACAAGGAAGGAACGGCCGCGGCGCGGCGCGCTGTCGAGGCGGCGCGCGATCTCGGCCTCAAATATCTGACGCTTTACAGCTTCTCGACGGAAAACTGGCGCCGCCCGGCGAGCGAGATTCGCGATCTGATGTCGCTCCTGCGCCAGTTCATCGGCGATGAATTGCCGACGCTGAAGCGAGAAGGCGTCAGGGTGACGATCGTCGGCGACAAGAAAAGCCTTGAGCCCGAAATCAAGCTGCTTGTCGGGCGCGCCGAAAAGGAAACCGCTGCGAATTCCGCCTTCTTCCTGCAGATCGCCTTCAATTACGGCGGGCGCGATGAAATCGTGCGCGCGGCTCGCCAGCTTGCGACGGATGCGGCGGCGGGCCGGATCAAACCCGGCGCGATTGACGAAGCGATGTTCTCGCAATCGCTCGACACGTCCGCCATCCCCGATCCCGATCTCGTCATCAGGACCAGCGGCGAGAAGCGCATTTCGAATTTCCTGCTCTGGCAGGCCGCCTATGCGGAATATGTATTCCTCGACGTCCTCTGGCCGGATTTCGACGCTGCGCATTTTGCGCGCGCGCTGGAGGATTACCATGCGCGCGAACGCCGCTTCGGCGGCGTCGGCGCTGCGCCGTAGACGCCGCTTCCATGACAGGCGAACCCGGTTCGGCGTCGGCCCCACGCAGCAAGGACACGCTCGCCCTGCGCATTCTGTCGGCGGCCTTTTTGGCGCCGGCGGCGATCGGCGCATCTTGGCTCGGCGGACCCGTCTTCGCCGGTCTCGTCGCTTTCCTCTGTGTGCTGATGGCGTTTGAATGGTCGCGCATGATCGAGCGCACTGACCTGTCGCCGGTTTTTTACGTGCTGGCGTTCGGCGCCGCCGCCGCGCTCATCATCGCGTCTTCGGGGCGATACCTTATCGCGTTCCTCATCTGCGGCGCGAGCGCGTTCGCAGCGATGGGGGCTTCGCTAAAGGGAGCGCGTGAGCCGCGCTGGGCCGCTTTCGGCGCTCTCTATTTCATCGCCCCGTCGATTGCGCTGATCTGGCTGAGGGAAGACGTCGCAAACGGGCGCGGCCTCGTCCTGCTCCTTTTCGCGATTGTCTGGAGCGCGGATACGGGCGGATACATCGGCGGCCGCCTTGTCGGAGGGCCGAAGCTTTCCCCCGCGATCTCGCCGGCGAAAACCTGGGCGGGCGCCGTCGGCGGGCTTATCGCCGGCGCAGTCGCGGCGGCGATCGGCGCGCCGATCTTTTTCGGAGAGACGGGAGGTCCGGCCCATCTCGCCATGGGCGCGAGCCTCGGGCTCGCCTCGATTATCGGCGACATGGCTGAATCCGGCTTCAAGAGACACTTCGGAATCAAGGATATGAGCGGATTTATTCCGGGCCATGGCGGCGTTCTTGATCGACTCGACGGCATGATTTTCGTAACCACGGCGGTGACGGCGGTCGTCTATGGGCTTAGTCTGGCGACCGGGCTTTGAGGGGCAGGGGTGTGGGAATGAGCGGCAGGGACGCGGGTCCTCAGCTTCGCCGGCGGGTGACTGTTCTCGGATCGACAGGCTCGGTCGGGGTCAACACGCTTGATCTGATTGATTTCGCACGCTCGCGCGGCGAGGCGGATGTCGAGATAGAGGCGCTGACCGCGAATTCGAATGTCGCGCTGCTCGCAGAACAGGCCCGGAAATTCCGTCCGCGCTACGTAGCGATAGGCGACGCCTCGAAAAAGGAAGCGCTTATCGATGCGCTTGGCGGTCTCGACGTTGAAATCGGCGCGGGGACGGAGGCTGTCGATGAGGCGGGCGCGAGGGACGCTGACTGGGTGATGGCGGCGATCGTAGGCGCAGCGGGTCTCAAACCGACGCTGAACGCTGCAAAACGCGGCGCAGCAATTGCGCTTGCGAACAAGGAATGTCTTGTTTGCGCGGGCGACGTCGTGATGGATGCGATCGCCAAACATGGCGGCGCGCTGTTGCCGGTTGATTCCGAACATAACGCCATCTTCCAGGTGTTTGACTTCGAACGGCCGGACCGCGTGTCGCGTCTTATCCTCACTGCGTCGGGCGGCCCGTTTCGCACCTGGGCCAAGGCGGACATGGCGAAAGCGACGCCGGCTCAGGCGGTCGCTCATCCGAACTGGAGCATGGGCGCGAAGATCTCGGTCGATTCAGCGACGATGATGAACAAGGGGCTCGAACTCATCGAAGCCTCTCACATCTTCCCGATCGGCCACGAAAAAATCGAAATTCTGGTGCATCCGCAGTCGGTGATCCATTCGATGGTCGAATATGTCGACGGTTCCGTGCTGGCTCAGCTCGGCACGCCCGACATGCGCATCCCGATCGCTTCTACATTCGCCTGGCCGGACCGGACCCCGACGCCGTCGGCGCGGCTCGACTTCGCCGCGGTCGCCCAACTCACCTTCGAAGCGCCGGACGCCGAGCGTTTTCCATCGCTTCGTCTCGCGAGAGAGGCGGTTCAGCGCGGCGGGGTTTATCCGGCCGCCCTTAATGCGGCCAATGAAGTGGCGGTCGCGTCCTTTCTCGCCGGCAAATTGAAATTTCTGGACATTGCAGCCGTCTGCGAGCACGTTTTCAATGATGTTGGTCGGCGTAACGGACCTGAAAAGCTCTCAAGCCTCGAAGAGGCGATGGCGGCGGATGTTGAAGCGCGCCGCATCGCCGGCGATGCGATTGCAGCAAAGGCCGCAGCGTAGCGCGGCGGTCGGGGGCTGAAAGGGTGAAGCAGGTCTGATGATTTTAGGCGCACTGTCATTTGAGTCGCTGATCACGTTGCCGATCACGCTGGTCGCGTTCATCGCGCTCCTTTGCACCATCGTCTTTTTTCACGAATACGGTCATTTTTCAGTCGCGCGCATGCTCGGCGTTCGCGTCGACGTTTTCTCGATCGGTTTCGGCAAGACCATCGCTCGCTGGCGCGACCGCAAGGGCACGGAATGGCGAATCGCGATGCTGCCGCTTGGCGGTTATGTGAAATTTTTCGGCGACGAGGGACCGGCCTCGAATGCGAGCGCTGAGGTCGAGCATGCGAAACAGGAAGAGGGTCACCCGGCGACGACCCAGTTCCCCCGACCGGGTCACGAACACGAAGTCGGACGCGGCATGAGCGCGGAAGAACGCGCCGTCTGTTTCCATTTCAAACCCGTATGGGCGCGCGCAATGATCGTCGCCGCGGGACCTTTCGCGAATTTCATCCTCGCGATCGCCATTTTCGCCGGATTGCTGATGACCTTCGGGCAGGTGGTCGGCGAGCCGAAAATAGGCGCCGTCCAGCCCGACTCAGCGGCGGCGGAAGCCGGATTTGAGCCGGGCGACGTCATAAGGTCCGCCAATGGACGCCGGGTCGAGACCTTCTCCGATCTGACAATGATTGTGCGTCTTTCATCGGGGGAAGATGTCGCCTTCGAAGTTGAGCGTGACGGGGCGATTGTCGCTCTAACCGCGACGCCGCGGCGGCAGGTCATCAAGGACGCCCTCGGCAATGACGCCGAAATGGGGGTGCTTGGCGTCGTCGGCGATCCCAAGGCGTTCCACTTCGTGCGCTACGGCCCGGCGGACGCCTTCACCGGCGCCGTCAAACAAGTCTGGCAAATCCTTGCTTCCACGGGGAAATTCCTGTCACGCCTCGTTCTTGGGAAAGAAGACGCCAAGCAGCTCGGCGGACCGATCAAGATGGCCCAATATGCCGGCCAATCGGCGCTGTCGGGATTTGACGGCGACCCGTCGCTTGCGGGGATGGATTTGCTGACGCGCCTTAAGATCAGCCTGGCGAGTTTCATCAGCCTAGCCGCGATTGTTTCCGTGTCGATCGGTTTCCTCAATCTCCTGCCCGTCCCGGTTCTGGACGGTGGCCACCTGATGTATTACGCCTACGAGGCCGCGGCCGGAAAACCTTTGGGGGCGAGGGCTCAGGCGATTGGCTTTCGAGTGGGAATCGTCCTCTTGGCGTCGTTCATGTTGTTTGTAACCTGGAACGACATCTCCAGTTTTTTCGCAGTTAAGAGCTAGGTCGGCGCATGCGTTTCTTTCGGTCGGGGTTGTGCGCCGCAGGCGCAATGCTTTTTGCGGCGATAGGAGCGACGGCGCCCGCACTCGCGCAGGCGCCGGCTGCGCCGGTGAGCGGCGCGCAATTCGGCCTCCAGGAAGGCGAGGCGCCGGTCATCCAGGCGATCCGCGTCGACGGCAACCAGCGCATCGAGCCGGAAACGATCGCTTCCTATCTCGTCATCAGCGCGGGCGATAAAGCCGAGCCGCAATTGCTCGATCTTGGCTTGAAGACGCTTTTCAACACCGGCCTCTTTGCCGACGTCGCGCTGGAGATGATGCCGGACGATTCCCTGCTCATCACCGTCGTTGAAAATCCGATCGTCAACCGTGTGATCCTTGAGGGCAACCGACGCGTCAAGGAAGACAAGATCACCAAGGAAGTGCAGCTTGCCGCGCGCACGGTATTCACGCGCGCCAAAGCTCAGGCCGACGTTCAGCGCATCATCGAAGTCTATCGCCGCAGCGGGCGTTTCGCCGCGACGGTGACGCCGAAAGTGACGCCGCTTGAGCAAAACCGCGTCGATGTCATCTATGAAATCGACGAAGGCCCGAAGACCGGCGTCGCCAAGGTCAACTTCATCGGCAACAAGAATTTCTCCAGCTCCGAGCTGCGCGGCGCCATCCTCACCAAGGAAAGCCGCTGGTGGCGGTTCTTCTCCTCGAACAGCAATTACGATCCGGATCGCCTTGAATATGAACGCGATCTCTTGCGCCAGTTCTATGCAAAGAACGGATACGCGGATTTTCAGGTCATTTCCGCCGTCGCCGAGCTGACGCCGGACCGGAAAGATTTTTTCATCACCTTCACGGTCGATGAGGGCCAGCAATATACGGTTGGCGAGGTCAAGGTGAAGACGAGCCTCGCCAAACTTGACGAGAACGTGCTTGAGCGGTTCGTGCCGATCAAATCCGGCGAAACCTTCAATGGCGAGCGCGTCGAGAAGGCGACGGAATCGATCACCTTCGCGACAGGCGCCAGCGGTTACGCTTTCGTCGACGTGCAGCCGAGGCTCGACCGCAATCGCGATTCGAACACGATCGACATCACCTTCGAAGTCAATGAAGGTCCCCGCGTTTATGTCGACCGGATTAACGTCAAGGGCAACACGCGCACGCTCGACAAGGTGATCCGCCGCGAAATCCGCGTCGCCGAGGGCGATCCTTATAACAAGGTGCTGATTGACCGCTCGAAGTCGCGCATCCGCGCGCTAGATTATTTCACCGAGGTTGAAATCACGGATCGGCCGGGCAGTGCGCCCGACCGGACCGAGCTTGACGTTGCGGTGAAGGAGAAGGCGACGGGATCGTTCTCGGTCGGCGTCGGCGTTTCATCGACGGAAAATTTCATTGTCGATTTCTCGATCGAGGAACGGAACCTGATGGGGCGCGGACAGACGCTGCGCTTCCGCGTTCAGACAAGCTCCCGCACGCGCCTTGTCGATATCCGTTTCACGCAGCCTTATTTTCTGGACCGCAACCTCGCCGCGGGCTTCTCGCTCACCAACCAGCGAACGGATTTCAAGGAATCCGGTTTCGTTCGCGACCGCTATGGTTTCGGTCTCAACGCCGGTTTCCAGATTTCCGAATACTGGCGCGGCAGCGTTCAGTATCAGCTTGCTCGCGACAAGGTCACGCTTGATCCGGACAGCTTCCTGTTCCAGTCGACGCGTCAGGTCACTGATGGAACCGATATCTCGGGCGAGTTCGTGCCGGGCGTGACGGTGCCGACGCTGACGCCGCTCTATCAGATCACGAATTCGTCGGGGCAGGTCACCGGCGTGACGGCGGATCCGAATGCGACGGGCGTCACTGGCCGATATGTGTTGAACGGTTCGCCAATCAGCCAATATACGGCTTTCTCCTGCGATCTCATAACGCAGGCGTTCACGCCGAGCTGTCAGTCGCGCGGCAAATTCCTGACATCGCTATTCGGCTATTCGGTCGGGTTTGATACGCGGGACGATCCGATCGATCCGTCGCGGGGATCGCGCTTCCAGTTCGCCCAGTCGATCGCCGGTCTCGGCGGCGACGTCCAATATCTTCGCTCCGAAATCAACGGCGCCTATTACCAGAAGCTCTTCGGCGGCTTCATCGGCAAGGTCCAGCTTCGCGGCGGTTACATCACCGGCTATGCCGGCGATGACGTTCGTCTCCAGGATCGCTTCTATGAAGGCGCCGACAGCTTCCGTGGTTTTGAAGTCGCCGGCATCGGCCCACGCTATCTGCAGGGCGCCGGCACGCGCGACGGCAATATCTTCGGTCAGGCGATCGGCGCCAAAGCCTATGCGATCGGGACCGTTGAGGTGAAACTGCCGCTGCCCCTTCCGAAGGAATACGGCCTCAGGGCGTCAATTTTCAGCGATTTCGGCACGGTCGGCCTCGTCGACGACTCGAACAAGACCATCAATAACAACCTGGCATTGTATGTGGACCCGGTTAACGGGCGACTTTGCTCGGATTCTGCGATCCAGACGCCGAGCAGCCCGGGCCTTGCGAACTGCATCAAACCGATACAGGACGACCTTTCGATCAGGTTGACGGCCGGCGTATCGGTGAGCTGGGACTCGCCTTTCGGCCCGGTTCGCTTTGATTTCGCCAAAGTTTTCCGCAAAGAAGAGTATGACAGGACGGAAGGCTTCCGTTTCAGCGCGGGGACATCCTTCTAACACAGTGAGGTGTATGACTATGTCTAGAAAGTTTTTGACGCTCGCCGGCGCGGCTGCGCTCGTTGCGGGAGGCGTCGCAGCCGGCGCGCTCGTTTCAGGCGCCGAAGCCCAGCAGGCGGCGAAAGCGCCGATCATTCTGATCGTCGATCAGTCCGCCCTTGTTTCGCAGTCTGACGCCGGCAAGACCATCCCCGGCCAGGTGCAGTCGATCCAGACCGGCGTTCAGAAGGAGTTCGACGCCGAGGCGGCGAAGCTCAAAAAGGATATCGAGAATTTCGAGAAGGGCTCGTCCCTGATGTCCGAAGAAGTCCGCCAGAAAACCGGACAGGAACTCGCCATGCGCCAGCAGGTTCAACTGCCGCAGCAGGCGCAGATCATGGAGCAGGTTCTAGGCAACGTCGTGCAGGTCGCGCAGGCGAAAGTCCTTCAGGAATCGCAGCCGATCATGAAGTCGATTATCGACAAGCGCGGCGCGACGCTTCTTCTCGACCGTTCGGCGGTGATGTATGCGGCGCCGGATTCCGACATCACGCAGGAAGTTCTCGCCGAGCTCAACAAGAAGATGAAGACTGTCGAGGTCCAGAAAGTGACGCTCGCCGAAGTGAAAAAGAAGGCCGCTGAAGCCGCCGCCAAACAGGCTGCGTCTCAGAAAGACGGCAAGTCGAAGAAATAGTCTTGCTCGGCTGTCCTTGAATAAGCGGCCGGCCGCATCGCGCGCCGGCCGTTCTGCATTGAGGCGCCGACAGGATTGAGGAGACGACAGGCGTCATGCCGGACCCGCGCTTTTTTCTGACGAGAGGCCCGCTTCCTGTCAGCGAAGCCTTGCATATTGCGGGCGTGAAGGAGGCTGGCGTCACTGCGGGCGCTGTCGAGCGCGCTGCTGCGTTATCCGACTCCGATCTCGCGGGCGCGGTTATCTTTATTAATGGTGAGAAGGCGCTGACGACGCTTGCGGGCAAACGTTTCGCGCTTTGCTTCGCGCCCGTCGGCGTCGCCGTAAAGGCGCAAGGCCTGGACGGCCCT
>JAGRED010000272.1 GCA_020446725.1 Parvularculaceae bacterium
CCGTTCAAATCCGCCTATGTCGCCGCCAAACACGGAATTGTCGGCCTGACCAAAGTCGTCGCCCTTGAAACGGCGCAGGCGACGATCACCTGCAATTCGATTTGCCCCGGCTATGTATGGACGCCGCTGGTTGAAAAACAGATCAACGAACAGGCGGCCGCGCACAATTTGCCGAGGGAAAAAGTCGTTACCGATGTATTGCTGAAAGCGCAGCCGAACAAACGCTTCGCCGACGTATCCGAAATCGGCGCGCTCGCGGCTTTTCTTTGCTCAAACGAAGCATCCTCGATCACCGGCGCGGCGCTGCCGGTCGACGGCGCCTGGACTGCGCAATAACGCGCGAACGTCAACAGGTCTATCCAGGAGAGAGAGACATGGCGAAAGAAACAAAACAGCCTGCGAATAGCGACACACCGACTGAAATCAGTTCCGCCGGTCAATTTGTTCTCGTGTTTCAAGGCGGCGGCGCGCTCGGCGCGTATCAGGCCGGCGTCTACCAGGCGATTCACGAAGCGGGCATCGAGCCTGACTGGGTCATCGGCACGTCCATCGGCGCCATCAATGCAAGCCTCATCGCCGGAAATTCACGCATCGACCGCATCGCTGCGCTGAAGGAATTCTGGAACAGCGTCACGCATCAAAGGCCATGGCACTATTTCCCGACACACACGCCGGTCGCAAACACGATGTCCTACATGTCGATCCTCGCCGGCGGCCTGCCGAAGTTCTTCGCGCCAAACCCATTCGCCTTTATGGGGCCGCATGTGCGGCTTGGAGCAGAAAGCGCCGGCTATTATTCAACCGCCCCGCTCCAGAAAACCCTGAACAAGCTCATTGATTTTGATCTGCTGAACCGCGGCGGCCCGCGCCTGACCGTCGGCGCCGCGCATGTTCGTTCAAGCATGATGCGGTATTTCGACTCAAAGAACGAAGAGCTGGATGTTCGCCATGTCATGGCGTCCGGCGCCTTGCCGCCAGCCTTCCCGCCGATCCGCATAGACAATGAACTCTATTGGGACGGCGGAATTCTCTCCAACACGCCGACGGAAATCGTGTTTGACGATTATCCTCGCAAGAGCTCGCTCATCTTCGCGGTTCACATGTGGAACCCGGTCGGCGCAGAACCGGAAACGATGTGGCAAGTCATGCATCGGCAAAAGGACGTTCAATATTCAAGCCGAGTCGCGAGCCACATCATGCGGCAAAAGCAAACCCATCGCCTGCGCCACATCGTCAAGGAATTGTCGAAACTGGTGCCGGAAGAGCGTCGAGACAGCGACGCCTACCGCGAAATGGCGAACTGGGGCTGCCTGACGCGCATGCATGTCGTTCGCCTCCTCGCGCCAAGTCTCGACCATGAAGACCAGACCAAAGACGTCGACTTCAGCGCAAACGGCATACGCAAACGTTGGCGCGCGGGGTACGAGCAGGCCCAGGAGGCGCTGAAACGCGCGCCCTGGCGCGGCGAATTCGATCCGCTTGACGGCGTCATCCTGCACGAACCGCCCTTCATCGGATCAGTCGACATGGCGGCCGGCGCGCAAATCGCGACCGTCGCCAGCCCGGCGCCGATTCTAAACGCTGCGGAGTGAGAGGGGATATTTATGCGCGCTTCAATCACATCACCCGAGCCGGAGCCTGACGAAATCAGGTCCAGTTCTCCGCTGAGCGGAAAAGCCGCGACATGGATCGCAAACGGCCTGACCGTCTTCATCGCGGCGGTCTTCCTTGACTCGCTTCGTTTCAAATTCACCAACGCCCCGAAAACGCAGATAATTTTCGGCGATCTCGACAGCTGGGCGGGATCGCTCGGCGCGCCCGGCCTTTTTGCGCACACCGGTCTTTTCAGCCAGTATGTGATCGGCGGAGCAGAGCTCGTGGCATCTGTCATTTTGCTCGCAACCATGGCTGTAAAACGCTTGCGCTTCCTGCAGCCGCTTGGCGCCTTGCTTGCGATCGCGATCATGTCCGGCGCAATCAGCTTTCACCTGGTCACGCCGCTTGGCGTTAACGTCGACAATGACGGCGGTTCGCTCTTTTACACCGCCTGCAGCGTATGGGTCGGATCAATAGCCCTGCTTGTCCTGCGTCGACATGAAATCGCCGACCTCGGCCGACGCCTGAGCGCATTTCTCTCCAGCGCCAACCCTCAATAGCTCGCCATGACGAAAGTCGTTGATACAAACCAGAACGATCGCGGCGCCAGGCGGCCGCATGTCGTCATCGTCGGCGCCGGATTCGGC
>JAGRED010000273.1 GCA_020446725.1 Parvularculaceae bacterium
AGGGACCGATGCCCGGCGATTTGGAACGTCCACCGATCCGGACAAAGAATATGAGGCGGGCGGTGAAATCTGGCGCTGGCGAATTTATTCACTCGAGGAAAACGAAGTCATCACCGGATTGGATGACAAGCATCTTGATTTTCGCGTCTCTTTGATGCGTCCCGGGAAGGGCGATCGCTACTATCTCTCAACGATTGTCAATACCAAGAACCTGTTCGGCAAGTGTTACATGGCGATAATCCTTCCGTTTCATCGTGTCGGCGTCAGATCGTTGCTGACGAGCGCTGCGCGCGACGGGCGGATTTAGAATGGGTGTGGAAACAGAAAAGAAAACCCGCGCGTGTGCGCTTTATTCTTACCGCGCCGACCCGACCGTTCCCGCATTTGACGACAGCGCGCCGCTCTACATTTTCGACGGCTTCTGCGTCCTGTGTTCGGAAGGCGTCAAATGGATGGTCCGGCGCGACCCGGACGGACACTCCAAGCTGCTCGCCGTCCAGTCGCCGCTCGCCCGCGCGCTCTATGAGCATTACGGGCTAGATCCGGATAAGTTCGATACGTTCATGGTGCTGAAGGCCGGCCGCCCCTATTTCCGCTATCGCGGCTGGCTTGAAGCGGCGAAGACGATGCCCGCGCCATGGAAATGGCTGGGGCTTGCCGGCCATATCGTCCCGGAATTTATCGGCGACTTTTTCTACGACATCATCCAGCGCAACCGGTTCGACTGGTTCGGCAAACGCGAGACTTGCCTCGTCCCGGATGCGAAGACGGCTGCGCGATTTCTGTGAGCGGCGTTAACGGACATTGTTCCGGCGGCATGGTAGGATGGGCGCAGCAAGGGAGGCTGCGATGACTGGTCCGATGCGCTGGGTGTTATTCTTCGCCGTTATCGTTCTGGCCGGCGCCGGCGTCACGGCGCTCTGGGTGGGGCTGTCCGCCGAGCTGTTAAAAGCCGTTGTCACCTGCGCGATTATCGCGATCGCCGCGGTAGCGCTCTATGCGCTCACCGGAAAGCGCCCGTGACGCGCTTGCTCCTAAGGTCCGCAGCAGCCTAAGTCATTGCGGCGCTGATCGGGACCGTTCTTGCAGCTTTGGGAACTCATCCTTCTCGCTTTCGCGGGCTTTGCGTCGGGATGGATCAATGTGATCGCCGGCGGCGGTTCGCTGTTGACTGTGCCCGTCATGGTGTTCATGGGGCTGCCGGGTCCGGTCGCCAACGGCACCAACCGGATTTCTATCATTGCGCAATCGATCAGCGCCGTGACGGCGTTTCGCGCACAAGGATTTTCCGATTTCCGCCTGTCCGCGACGCTCGCCGCAGCGGCGTCCGTCGGGGCCTATTTCGGCGCGCAGATGGGCGTCAAGCTCGACGGCGTCTGGTTCAACCGCCTTGTCGCCGCGGTGATGATCGCCGTCATGGTCCTGATGGCGACGGGCGAAGACAAGTCTCGGCCGCGCCCTGACGCATCCGCGCAGGCGAAAAATCTCATCCTCGGCCATGCTCTGATGATCGGCGCCGGCTTCTGGGGCGGCCTCATCCAGATCGGCGTCGGGTTTTTGCTGATGCCGATCCTCTACCGCGTCATGGGGCTCGATCTCGTACGCGTCAACATGCACAAGGTTTTCATCGCGCTCATTTTCACGACCGTCGCGTTCTTTGTCTTCGCGTCCAAGGTCGAGATCGCCTGGGAGGCGGGCGCGGCGCTCGCCGTCGGAACGGGCGTCGGCGGCTGGATGGGCGCGCATGCGACGATCCGTAAGGGCGAGCAATTCATCAAGCGCGCGCTGATCGCCGTTCTCGCCGCAATGACGGCGAAGCTGCTCTTTTTCCCTTGAAACGCTCGATTGATCGGCGCTGGAAACGCGCGCAAACTGCCGCCGGTTCAGGGGAGGGAGGCCGGCTTGGGCGTTTCTGCGATTCTCATTGCTGTCATCATTATCCTGGCGATCGGCGTCGCCATCATCTTCAATACGCTCATCCGTAAACGGCAGATGAGCGAAAACGGCTGGGCCGACATCGACGTGCAGCTTAAACGCCGCGCCGACCTCATCCCGCAGCTCGTCTCGACGGTGAAAGGCTACGCGGCGCATGAGCGCTCGCTCTTTGAGGAAATCGCCGAAAAGCGCAACGCCGCGCTCGCGGCGGGCGATGATCCGGCGGCGCGCGGCGCTGCGGAATCGGCGCTCTCGCGTCCCGTCAAACGCGTCATCGCGCTTGCTGAGGATTATCCGGACCTGAAAGCCAATCAGAATTTTCTCGAATTGCAGCGCGCGCTCGCCGAGACGGAAGACAAGATCGAAATGGCGCGTCGTTTCTATAACGGCGCCGTCAGGGAGCTGAACACGCTCGTTGAAAGCGTTCCGTCCAATCTTGTCGCCGGCATGCTCGGTTTTGCGAAGCGCGATTATTTCGAAGCGAATGACGGCGACCGCGCGGCGCCGCCCGTTTCGATGGGCGGCTAAGATGATCGCCCGCATCCTTTTACTGGTCGCGATCCTGTTGGCGCCGCTTGTCGCGAAGGCGGAAGAGCGGATCGTCGATTTCGACGTCTCGATTGAGGTTGAAAAGGACGGCGACATTGCGGTGACGGAAAAGATCGCTGTCATCGCGCAAGGCTATCAGATCCGGCGCGGGATATTTCGCGACTTGCCGCGCACCTATCTGAAAGGCGCGCGGACGCTTCCCTACGTCTATGACGTCAAGCGCGTCACGCGCGACGGAAAGAAAGAACCCTATGCGATTGAGAAGGACGGCAACGCGTTTCGCATACGCATCGGCGACGCCGACGTTTTTCTCAATAGCGGGCCGCATACCTACGAAATCACCTATGAGGTGAAAAATCAGGTCCGGTATTTCGACGGTTATGACGAAGTCTACTGGAACGTCACCGGCAATTACTGGGTATTCCCGATCGATCATGCGATCGCGCGGGTTGCGTTGCCGAACGGCGCGGGCGCGGTGCAGACCGCCGGCTATACGGGATATCTCGGTGATGCCGACCGGTTCTACGCCTATAGAGTTGAAAACGGCGTTCATCTTTTTGAAGCGACGCGTCCCTTCGCACCTGGGCAAGGACTGACCGTTTCGGTGGGGTTCGAGAAAGGCGTCGTTGATCCGCCTTCCGCGGCTGACGCGCGCGCCGAATGGTGGGCTGCGAACGCATCTTTCATTATCCTTTCAGGCGCTGCGCTGCTGATCGGTCTCTATTATGTTTTCACCTGGATGCGTATCGGGCGCGACCCGGCGAAGGGTCCTTTATTCCCTCACTATGAGCCGCCGAATGGTCTTTCGCCGGCGGCGACGCATTACGTCTATCATCGCGGATTGCGCGGGCATAACGCCTTCATCTCAACGATCATCAACCTCGCGATCCGCAAGCGGGTCGCGATCGAGCCGGGACGCAAACAGAAGACCACGCTGACACGCCTTCAAGGCGGGAACACGGAAGGGCTTGAGAATTTCGAGCATTCGCTGGAACAGAGGCTGCTGATCGGCGAGGGCGCGGCGTTCACTTTCGGCGGAAAATATTCATCAACGCTGACAAGCGCCTATGAAGCCTTTCGCAAGTCTCTCGGCAAAGCCTATGGCCCGCCCTATTTCAGATGGAACATCCCCTACCTTCTGGTCGCGATCGGGCTTTCGATCGGCGCTCTCATCATGGCGGTCAATGTCGCGCTGGCCTGGACGAGCCTTCACACGCTCATCGTGCTTGCGCTTGTCTTTATGGCGCTCGCCGCCGCCTATTTCCTGCCCGCGCCGACCGAAAAAGGCCAGGAGACGCGAACGGCGATTGAGGGCTTCCGCCTTTACCTGAAGACGGCGGAGCAATTGCAGCTCAATGCGGTGAAAGTCGGTTCAGATGCGCCGCCGCCGATGACGGTCGAACGCTATGAACGGTTTTTGCCCTACGCGATTGCGCTTGGCGTTGAGAAACCCTGGACCAAACATTTCGAACATCTGATGCCGAAAGAAGCGGCCGATTATGCGCCTTACTGGTCAAGCGGCCATTACGGCGGCTCACGTTCCTTGTCCGGAATCAACTCCGCGCTCGTTTCATCAATGGCGAGCGGC
>JAGRED010000027.1 GCA_020446725.1 Parvularculaceae bacterium
GCATCGCTGCAGTCGACTTCACCTTGTCGCATGACGACGGCCAGATGACATGGGATCTGGAGCCGGCCGACGTCGTCCTCGTAGGCGTCAGCCGAACGTCTAAGACGCCGACCTGCATGTATCTCGCCCACCGCGGCATTAAGGCGGCAAACGTGCCCCTCGTACCCAATCAGGACCCGCCGGCAGCCTTGTTTTCCCTTCGAAAGCCTTTGGTTGTCGGATTGATTACGAGTCCGGAACGACTAGCGCAAATCCGCCAAAGCAGACTTGGCGGGATGAATGCGGCTGAGCACGCGGACGATTATTCCGATATCGAAACGATTAGGGCTGAGGTGCTGCGCGCCAAACGCCTCTACGCAAAGCATCGCTGGCCTGTCATCGATGTGACGCGCAAATCGGTGGAAGAAACGGCGGCCGCCATTCTGACAAAGCTTTCCGCTCTCCGGAACGAGGAATTGTGACCGGCCTCATTCTCGCATCGGGCAGCGCGATCCGCGCCCGCATCCTTACCGCCGCCGGCATTCCGTTCGAGATCATGCGGCCGGGTGTCGATGAAGACGTCTTGAAGCGCGAAGCCGCTGCCGCGGGACAGACGATTGAGGAGACGGCGTCGCTGCTGGCGGACGCAAAGGCGCTCGACATCAACGCTCCGGGGCGCGTCATTCTTGGATCCGATCAGATCCTCGCGCTCGGCGACCGGGCTTTCGACAAGCCTCAATCGTCAGCCGAAGCGCGCGAACGGCTGAAATCGCTTCAGGGACGTGAACACCGGCTCGTCAACGCTGTTTCGATCGTTCAAAACCGCGCCGTCGTTTTTCGCCATCTCGAAACGCCGCGATTGTTCATGCGTCCAATGACGGATGCGGAAATTGACGCCTACCTTGACGAGGCCGGCGATGAAATCCTCTCAAGCGTTGGCGCCTATCAGGTTGAAGCGCTCGGCAGCCGGCTCTTCGACAGAATTGAGGGTGATTATTTCGCTGTTCTCGGCCTGTCGCTCATGCCCGTGCTCGGTTATCTTCGCCGCGAGGGCATGCTGGCGTATTGATGGCGCACTTAGCGAAGGAAAAACCGCGGCTTGCCGGCGTCGTCGGCTGGCCGGTCTCTCATTCTCTGTCGCCGTTCATCCATTCGACATGGGCGGCGCGGGAAGGGATTGACGCCCGGTATGACGCGATCGCCGCCGCGCCGGACGACGCCGCATTCACCGAGAAGATCGGCGTGCTGCGCGCCGAGGGCTATCGCGGCGTTAATGTGACGATCCCGCATAAGGAACGGGCGTTCAGGATCGCCGACAAGGTGAGCGACGCGGCGCGATCAATCGGCGCTGCGAACATGCTGACCTTCGTCAATGAGGAGATCATCGCTGAGAACTCTGATGCGACGGCGGTCGTCGAAATTATAGAGAGCCTGGAACCGCGTCCGCAAACGGCGCTGACGCTGGGCGCCGGCGGCGCCGCGCGCGGCGTTCTTTGGGCGTTGAACAAAGCAGGCTTATCCCGCGTGATCATTGCAAACCGCACGCGCGCGCGCGCTGCGGAAATTGCGCCGATCGCAAACGCCGAAACCATCGACTGGAATGCGCGCGGCGACGCGCTCGATAAAGCCGACCTGATCATCAATACGACATCGCTCGGCATGAATGGCGAGCCGCCGCTCGAACTCGACCTTGCTCGCATGAAGCCGGACGCCATTGTTTTCGACCTTGTCTATTCGCCATTGGAAACAGCCCTGCTTGCCGCCGCGAGGGCGAGGGGGCTTCGCACAATAGACGGGCTAGAAATGCTGATGCGCCAAGCGGCGCCGGCCTATCGCCGTTGGCTTGGGGCGAAAGCGGAAGTTGACGCCGATCTCCGCAAGCGGCTCGAAACGGCGCTGAAGGCGAGGGGGCGATGATCAGCATCGGTCTCACCGGTTCGATCGGGATGGGCAAATCGACCGTCACGGGCATGTTCGCCGATGAAGGGGCGATGGTCTGGAATGCCGACGATGCGGTCCATCGGCTTTACGCAAAAGGCGGGGCGGGCGTTGCGGCGCTCAAAGAGCGATTCCCATCCGCCATCATCGATGACGCGGTTGATCGAAACATCCTCTCGACGCTGGTGCTCGACGACGCTGCCGCGCTCGCAGACCTCGAAGCGATCATCCATCCGCTCGTATCAAAAGATCGCGCCGAAACGCTCGATAGCGCAGCGCGATCAGGCGCCGACTTCGTCGTGCTCGACATCCCGCTTCTTTTTGAAA
The DNA here is from genome assembly GCA_020446725.1 of Parvularculaceae bacterium. Taxonomy (GTDB): domain Bacteria; phylum Pseudomonadota; class Alphaproteobacteria; order Caulobacterales; family Parvularculaceae; genus Amphiplicatus. Next base: position 2,245 of record JAGRED010000027.1, read on the forward strand.
AGGGATATGAACGGTTTCTTGACGCCGTCATCGTCGTTTCGGCGCCGACCGTGATGCAGCAAGCGCGCGTGATGGCGCGCCCGGGCATGACGGAAAGGAAATTCCGGTCGATTCTGATGAAACAGACGCCGGACGCCGAGAAGCGGCGCCGCGCCGATTATGTCATCGACACAGGCGTCAGCCTAGAAGAAACGCGCGAACAGGTGAGGGCGGTCGTGACAGCGCTAAAAGAGCGGTTCTCGATCGTTTGACGCGCTGAAGCAAAAAGCCCCGACCCTGCGGTCGGGGCTTTTTCAACGAATGCAAAGACGAAAAGACCTCACCAGCCGCACTGGCGCCCGGCGTTTTCCTCTTCAAGATAATCCATAAGCGGTTTGAAATAGGCGATGATCGCCGAACCGTCCATTTGGCGGGTCCCAGTGAACGCTTCCAGCGCGTCGGGCCAGGGCTTTGATGCGCCCATTTCCATCATGGCGTTGAATTTGGCGCCGACGTCTTTCGACCCGTAGAACGAACAGCGATGCAGCGGGCCCGTCCAGCCGATCTGGTCGCAGGCGGCCTTGTAGAACTGGAATTGCAGGATGCGCGCGAGGAAGTAACGCGTGTAGGGAACGCCGCCCGGAACGTGATACTTTCCGCCGGCGTCGAAACCGGCGCCTGGCCTTTCCGTAGGCGGACGAATGCCCTGATACTGTGTGCGAAGCGCCCACCAGCCGTCATTGTAGTGATCCGGAGTAACCTCGCCGGCGAAAATCTTCCAGCGATACTTGTCAACGATCAGCCCGAAAGGAAGGAACGCGATCTTGTCGAGCGCCTGACGCATCAACAATGAGAGATCTTCCGAAGCGGGCGGCGCGGTCTCGATTAGGCCGATCTGTTTTAAGTATTCCGGCGTGATCGAGAGCGCGATCATGTCGCCGATCGCTTCGTGAAAACCGTCATTCGCGCCGCCCTGGAATAGGATCGGCTGGTCTTTATAAGCGCGCTGATAGAAATTGTGGCCGAGCTCGTGGTGGATCGTCGTAAAATCCTCCGCGCCGACCGTCGTGCACATTTTGATCCGCAGGTCGTCTTGGGAATCGAGATCCCAAGCCGATGCGTGGCAAACGACTTCCCGATCGCGCGGCTTGGTGATCTGGGAGCGTTGCCAGAACGTGTCCGGCAGGGCGTTAAATCCGAGCGACGTGAAGAAGCTCTCCCCGGCCGAGACCATTTTCACCGGGTCGTAGCCTTTTTCGACCAGAATCTTGTCGAGATCGACCGACTGTCCGGCGCCGCCGACCGAGACGACATCGCTGATCGACCCCCATTCCTGCGCCCACATGTTTCCGAGAAGATCTGCGCGGATCGGCTTGTCGAGCGGGGCGACATCGTCGCCGTATTTCTCGTTGAGCTCCGCGCGAACGAAGCAGTGAAGCTGATCATAGAGCGGCTTCACCTGGCTCCAGAGCCGATCGGTTTCAGCCTCGAATTCGTCAGGCGTCATGTCATAGCCGGAGCGCCAGAGCGCGCCGACATCTGAATAACCGAGCTCCTTTGCACCGTCATTGGCGATTTCAACCATGCGGGCGTAGTCGTTCTTCATGCCCGCGGCATAGTCGTTCCATTTCGTCCAGACTTCTGCGAGCTTTTCGGGATCGCGCATCTGGCGCATCAGCAATTCGGTCTCATTCTGGCGGATCACGCCATCCGACAGATCGCCGTCAGGGCCGCGGATCGCGGAGAGCTCAGCTTTATACTTGGCCGCATCGACGCTGATCGACCCGGTCGAATAGGTCGACCCGAGCCGTGTCGTGATCTGCGCAAGCTCGTCGGCGGCGCCGTCGCGCGTCGGCGCGGGCAGCGTGATGCCAAGTTTCATGAAATCGAGCTTGCGGCGAAGGTCGGGCGTTAGCTCGACTTTATCGAATTTCGCCGCTTCATTGGCGAAATCGACCGCCATCTTGGTGATCTCGCCGGCGTTTTTCGCAGCAAGCCAGTCAGTGTCGAAATTGATGTAGGTTGAATTCACCCACTGAATGCGGCTCGCTTCTTCGAAAGCCTCGCGATAGGTCGCTTCGACCTTGTCGACGAAAGCCGCCGCATCTTCGGCGGTTGCGCCGGCGGCGTCATCGACGACCTTGGCGGGCGGCGTAACCGCCGGCTTGCCGCATCCGGCCGCAAGAGCGATCAGCGAAACGGCGCCGAAAGCGCCGATAGCGCGACGCATCTTTGATGAAATCATGGGAACGATCCTGAATTGCTCAATAAGGGTTGCAGAGCCTAGCCCGAACGCGTCCCGCGCGCAAAACGATGTGACGGGCGCCGGCGGGCTAAGGCCGGATCAGATCTTTTCGGAAAGCCTGATCGCAAGCCGGCATCCGGTCTGGATGGCCGATTTCAGGATCGAATAGCCGAAGGCCTCTCTGGCGCCGTGCGCTTCCGCCGTCTTTTTATGCGCCAGTTCGTCCTCGCGGAAGGCCCTGACCGTCTCAGCGAGGGCCGGATCGGCGTCATCAAGGGTTTCGGCCTGCTGCGCATAATGGGCTTCGATGACTTCCTCGACTGCGGCGGTGCACGCCATCGCCGCCTTCTCGCCCATCAGAGCTGTGGTTGCGCCGAGCCCGAAGCCGGCGATGCTCCACAAAGGCGACAACAGTGTCGGCCGGACGCCCCGTTCCGCGAGAAGACGATTGAAGGTCTTCAGATGGTCAGCCTCGCCGTTCTCCATCTCGCGCAATTTTTCCGCAATTGCGGCTTTGCCCGGCAACGCGTCGAAAACCGCACGCTGGCCGCGATAGATCTCTACAGCGCCGTGTTCGCCGGCGTGATCGACGCGAAGCATCTCGCCGATACGATCGCGGCGAAGTCCCGGCCGTTTCCGGTCGAACGGGAAAGGAGCCTCTCTCATCGCTCGCCGCCGTTCTTGATCGATCCGTGTCGGGAACGTCTTTCATCGCGCGCTGCGAAAATCGCTGCGATAAGGCAGAAAGCGAAAAGCCCAGCCGACACCAGAAGGTTATAACCGGCCATCGATACGCCGAGAAAGCGCCATGCCGCCTCCGAGCAAGACGGCGCGGCAGGTTTCTGATTCAAGATGTCGGCGAGGCCGCCGGCGCCGAGATCGACGGGGCCGCCGCCGGCGCATGTCGCGGGGCCTGGCCAGTAATGGTTTTCAACGCCGGCGTGATAAAAAGCGAGGCCGGAGCTTACGAGATAGACGAGGGCGCAGGCGCCGGCGGTTGCGATCGCTGCGCGCCGCCATTTCAGGGCCAGCGCAGCGACAAGGCCGACAGCGGCCAGCGCAAGGCCCGTCCAGTGCGCCTCGCGCTGATCGAGACAAAGCGGGCAAGGCGCAAGACCGCCGATCCTCTCAAATAGGTGCGCGCCGATGAGCAGCATTGCGCTCGCCGCCGCCGCCGCCGCCAGCGACTGCTCAACAAGATTGCGGCCTTTGAAGGCGTCGATCATGGGCGCGATCATAACTGCGGGCCGCTCTTATGGCGCCGGACTGATCGTCGCGGCGGCGGTTAAAAGACCGTAAGAAGGAAGTCCTTGAGGATCGTCGCAGCGCTCAGTCCGAAGACAAGAAGAAGGACAACCCATCCGATGCCCACCAAAAGGCCAAGAATGACCAGCGCGCCATCACGCTCGATGAGGCCGAGAGAGGTCAGCGATACGCCCATCGCCGGAACAGCGTTCGTCCCCGGCAGCGGAACCAGGATCGATGCGGAGGGGATAAGGAGGAGGGCGCCGACGATGCGCGCGCCGAGACGTCCGGTCAGCGCCGTCATTCGCGGACGCGCCAGCGCTTCGAACCATTTCGTGTAGGGCTCGCAGCGTTTGATGACCGTGCGCAGCGGCGCGATTTCGAACCGGCGGTCCTGGAACCTGGCGGGCAGCCACGGGCTTTCGCGGCCGGCCGCCATCTGGCCGGCGAGAGCCAGCATCGGCACGGAAAGAATCTGCGGCAACACGTAAACGAAGGGAACGGATGAGGGGAGTGCGAACAAAAGGATCGCAAGGCCGAAGGCGCGTTCATCAAGGCGTTCGATGAAATCCCTGAGGCTGGCTTCCGCCTTGCCGTCGGACTTTTCAGCGCTTCGCACTTTCAAATCATCCAGGATTTCGAGCAAGAGCTGGGTCGCGCCGCGCCGTGCGTCCTTTTCATGCTGGACTTCTTCAGCCTGGTTTTTACTCATGACTCGCCGGTCGGCCTCTGATTTTAACATTGCGGGTGAGCCTCTTAGCCCAGTTTGTCGGCAACGGCTCAATCGCCGTCAATAATATTTCGAATTGGTTGCTTTTCACCGCCCGCGCCGGACTTTCGCTTGACGGCCGAAGGCCCGTCCCTATGATCCGCGCTCTTTCAAAGGCGCCTCAATGATGCGCCTTTGGCGCGGGCGTGGCGGAATTGGCAGACGCGCCAGACTCAAAATCTGGTTCCGCAAGGAGTGTCGGTTCGACCCCGACCGCCCGCACCATTTCCTGAAATTCTGTTCCCCGGACAAAAAAACGCCCCCGTTCCGGGGGCGTTTCAGATTGTTTGGCGGGACAGGTTAAAGCGGCGCGTTGCAGGACGCGAACTGAACGGTTGGCGCCGGCGTATCCCGGTCGCGACGGCTCCGGCGCGACTTGCCGACCTTGGCGTCGCCCGAATTGCCGACGGCGTAATTGGTGTTTTCGTAGACGACCTGCGGCGTGAAATCACGGAAGGCCGTCACTTTGATGTCCGCATTGTTGAGGATTTTCTGCTCGGCGGAGAAGAACTGGAGCGTGCAGCCGACATTCTCCGCAAAGGTGTTTCCGCCGACAGCGCCAAAGAAACCGCTCGAAACGCGCATCGCGTCGGAAAAATTGCGTGCGACGAGGTTTGAGGAAACGGTCGCCATACGAACTTTTTCCGACAGGAAGATGCCGTTCCGGTTGCCTGAAATCTCGTTGGCGATGATCTTGACGCCGTCATAGACGTCCGCATTGACGCCGTCGCCCGCGTTGTACCGGATCGTATTTCGGGTCAGGAGAAGGTCCGCAGCGCCGCCCGCCGCGGCGATGCCGACGCCGTTGCCTATAATGACGTTGTTCGTCAGCGCGCCCTTGATGTAAGCGTTGTTGTCGCTGCCGAAGCTGACCGCCGTACGAGCGCCGACAATCACGTTGCTGTCGAGGCGAACATCGCCCGCCGTGACGCGAATGCCGGAAGCGGGACCTGAAACGATGCCGGTGCCGCGCGCGGTGCGCGCGTGCAGAATTTCTTCAACGCGCGTGCCGCCCGTCGCAACCTGCCAGCTCTTGTTTTCGGCGCCGACGGGCTGGGCGTGTCGTGCGATGTAGCTTTCGAGCCGCCCGGCTTCGTCAGTGCCGCCAGCCGGAATGATCTGATTGGCGCGGCACCAGAGGTCGCGCCCTTTTTCCTTGCATTCAAGCATGCCGCTGAGCGCGAAGCTCGACTGACAGCTGAGATAGCCGCCGATGGTCTCGGCGCAGGAAGAGACCGCCGCGGGCGATGTCGCCTTGCACCACGCGCCGTCGCGGCTTGAATCCTTGCATTTTCCAAAGGCGTCTTCGACGCGCTCATAAAGTCCCGGATCGCGCGCGGGGCGCGCCAGATGGTCCAGAAGCTCCGGGCGCATCTGCCCGCTCAGCGGGCCGTAGGCGGCGCGCAGCGGAATGTCGGAATCGGACGGAACAATGAAGCTGTCCGAAACGGAAACCGTGCCGCCGCGAACGTCGATGCAGGCGCCGGAGGGAACGGCGGCGTCGAATTCGAAAATGAGCGTGGATAGGCTGACGCTCGCCATCGCCGAATCCGGCGCGATCGAGACGCACGGCGCGTTCGGCGCGGACCGGATAACAGCGTTGCGGCCGTAATCGCCGGCGACACCTCTGATTTCGACCGGCTTCGTCACAACGATGTTTTCGTTATAGACGCCGCCTTTGACGAGGATGGTTCCGCCCGGACGGACGAGCTTCATCGCGTGCGCGATGGTTCTGACCCGGCTGCCGGCGTCCTGGCTGACGACGACTTCATTGCGTGACGAGGGCGGACCGGAAGGCGCGCCGCCGTTTGACGGTCGTGACGCGCCTGGTTCGCGGATGGGAAATCCGCCGAGGGACTGCGCCGAAGCGATGCCGGAGAGTGCGATCGGGAAGCTGCTCGCCGCCGCCAGTAGTGTGATTACGCGTTTCATGAAACTGCTCTCCTGCTAGTCGATGTTGCGCGGCTTTTCGAATTCAAGTTGGCGCAGCGCCTCGCCCGCCGGGCGGTAGCCGAGCGCCTGGGCGCGCGCAAAATGAATGGCCGCCTTCGCCTTGTCCGGACGCACCGGGTTAAGGCCCGGCGTTGAGTCGCGATAAACGACGCCGAGGGCGTAATGCGCGATCGCGAGATCGGCGCCGGCGGCTTTGCCGAGCCAATTCAACGCCTCATCGCCGTCCTGAATGACGCCGATGCCGCGGACATGCATGACCCCGAGCACATATTGCGACATCGGGTGGCCTTCTTTCGCCGCCGCCTCAAACAACTGAACCGTCTGGCGCGCGGTGAGAACGCCTGTTTTCACCGCCTCTTTTTCTTCATCGGTAAGCTCAGCATCGCCGCTGACGCGCGAATACTGGAAGCGCCGTATCGCATCGCGCGTTTCCGCGCCCATCTGGTTGTCGACGCCGCCGAAATAGAGGCCGAGCGATTTAAGCGCCCGCTGGATCAGCTCGACGTCGATATCGGCGATGGCGCCGAGCGCCTGCTGGAGACGAAGCTCCTCAAGCTCTTTTTTGGTGCGTTCGAGTTCTTGCTGCTGGGGCGTCTTGCCCGTGTGTTCTTCCGGCAGAGGCGGCTGCCAGTCGACGATGTTCTCATTCGCCGTCTTGACCTCTTTGGCGGTCATCAGCTCTTCAAGTTCTTCATAGGCGATTGAAGCCGCGCCGACGCCGCGCGCCTTGGCGAGAGCGTACATGGTGAGCGCCTTGGTGTTGTTCTTGTCGACGCCGGTTCCGCGCCGATACATGTCGCCCAGCGTGTAGAGGTCATAGGGGCTGCCGCGCTCGAACGTGTCGGAGACAAGCTTCTGCGCTTTGTCGACATCGGACGTGCTCATGCGGAAGCGAATTTCAGGGAGGCGTTCTTCGGCGAGGATCTGCGAATTGCGTTCCTCGGCGGACGGCATCTGGAAGCCTTCATTGAACCGGTGATAGGCTGCGAGCGTATACCAGCGCAGCGCTTCGACATTGTCGATCTTGCGCCCGGTCTCAAGCGGGACCTTTGCGCCGTATGCGCGTTCTAGCGCCGCGCCTGAATAAACATCGCCGAGCGCCTTCATCGACTGCACGTCGCCGGCGACAGCGAACCGGGTCCAGATATCGACGGCGACGTCGTACTGACCCTGCTCATAGGCTCTGAGGCCGATATCGTAATTGGCGTGGGCGGCGCCCGCGCCGGCAAGCGTGAGAGCCGTCGCCGCCGCAGCGCTGAACAGCGCCCGGCGCATTCCGGAATGCTTCATGACCTGATTGTTCCTCATAACCCCTCAACTCCCCAGGCGTTCCCCAAACGCTTGCTCCTACCTGGCTTCGCCGCCCGGAAGGCGGCGGCGCCGCGCCTGCCGGCCCAGCCCCGAACCCGCCCGGAGACTAGACCATGCGCGTGCAGCTTACGCTACATTAACCTTTACCACGCCCGAAAACAAATTGGCGCCGGTCGGGGCCGGGGGCCCAGCCCGCCGGGGGCCGGGCCTATGGATTTTCACCCCGCGTGACCAGAAAGACGCAAGCGCCGTCCGGGCATGGAACGCGGCGGCACTGATGTCCTCCGGCTTGCGCGAAATGGGGGATGTCGACGACGGCGACGGGATCGTCCGCCATGATCCTCACCGAGGCGCCCGGGGCGATGCGGCGAAGCGCGGCTTCCATCCGGATGACAGGCAAAGGGCAGGAAAGTCCCCGTGCGTCGATGGTGACGGCTTCCGGCCCCGGTGGGTTTTCGGCGCTTCCGATCATGGCCGGGCTTTTCCGCCGCCGTCCGGGAAAAGGAAAGCCCCCGCCGAAGCGGGGGCCTGAACCAAATCAAAGGAGGCTCTTGTCAGAACCCGACCTGAAGTTCGACGCCGATGCGGCGCCCTTTGGCCAGGGGCGAGAAGGTGCCCCCGCCAAGCGCGCCCGGCAATTGCGTGTCGTTGCCGAAATTCACCTCATTGGTGAGGTTCTTGCCGTAAATCGACAAGATCGCGCTGCCGAAATTCAACGCGACGCTGGCGTCGATGATATCCATCTCGTTGAAGAAGCCGAGATTGTTGTCCGTGTAGTAGGAAAGATCGCGATGCGCATAGTTGAACCGCGTATCGATCGTCGTGCTGTCGCTCAGCGGCAGAGAGTGCAGGAAGCCGACGCCATAGGTCCACGGCGCTAGGCGCGGGATTTCGAGGCGCAGATCCGCGTCATCAACGACACCGGGGCTGACAGCCGGCGCGCCGATATCGAAGAGCAGCGAGTCATAGGTGCCTTCCGCATGGCCGATATTGCCGAGAACGATGAAGTTGTCGGTGACGGCGACCTGCGCTTCAATTTCGATGCCCCAGATCGTCGCGTCAGCCGTGTTGCGGATGATCTGAACGACGCCGAGCGCAGGATCCGCGAGGTTGAGCTCGCGCTGCATATCCGAGATGTCGTTGACATAGAACGCCGCGTTGATGGTCGCCCTGCCGCCCGCAGGTTGCGCCTTGAAGCCGATTTCGTAGGCGTCGACCCGTTCCTCATCAAATGGTCCAGGCAAC
>JAGRED010000274.1 GCA_020446725.1 Parvularculaceae bacterium
CATTGTCGAAGACGCCGCCAAGGCGCACGGTCTCGCTTATACCATCCTTCGCTATTTCAATGTCGCCGGCGCCGACCCGAAAGGCAGGGCAGGGCAAATCGGCAAGCCGACGCACCTTGTTCGCGTCGCGGCGCAGATCGCCGTCGGCGCGCGTAAGGAAAAGCTGCAGATTTACGGCGCCGATTACAAGACGCCTGACGGCACGGCGATCCGCGACTATGTGCATGTGTCGGATCTCGCCGATGCGCACCTTGCCGCGCTCGCGCGCCTTCGCCGGGGCGCTTCGTCCGAAATTCTCAATGTCGGTTATGGCCGCGGCTATTCGGTTTATGAGGTGATTGAGGCGTTTGAACGCGTCACCGGCGACAAGCTGCCGTATGAAATCGGTCCGCGCCGGCCCGGCGATCCGGCGCAGTTGATCGCCGATACCGCCGCCATTCGCACTGAGCTCGACTGGCGCCCGCGTTACGATGAAATCGATTTCATCGTAAAGACGGCGATCGACTGGGAAACAAGGCTCATCACGCAAACGCGCGAGCCCGCCGCATGACGGCTCGACATTTCTGGTGCGGCGCTTTCGTTATTCTTTTCGCGCTCGTCACCTGGCTTACCCTGACGCCCAATCCGGAAGAAACGAAACCGAGCCTTGCGATTGCGCGGTTTATCGCCGAACTTCTTTTTCATGATCCGCGTCTCAGCGACAAAGTCGCGCATTTTCTCGCCTATTCAGCGCTCGGCGGATCGGCCGCCTTCGCCGGCCTGAAGATTGCCGGCCGGCGCGCGCCCGTCATCGCGGCGCTCGCGCTTTACGGGGCCTTTCTTGAATATCTGCAAGGGCTCGGCGGGGTGCGTGCGGCTGAGTTCGCGGACGCCATTGCGAACTCGCTTGGCGTGCTTTTTGCGTTTCCGGCCGCGCTATTCATTGAACGATTGTCGCTCAGCCTGAGACCCCAATGAGCGCCGTCATCATCATTCCGGCAAGGCTCGCCTCCACGCGTCTGCCGCGCAAATTGCTGCTTGATCTCGCCGGCAAGCCAGTCCTTCAGCGCACCTATGAGCAGGCGTCGAAATCACGCCGCGCGGGAAGAGTGATCATCGCCGCCGATTGCGATGAAATTCTTTTAGCGGCGAAGGCGTTTGGCGCGGAGGCCGTTTTGACGCGCGCCGATCACCAGTCCGGTTCTGAACGGATTGCGGAAGCGGCGCGGGAAGCCGACGCGGATATCATCGCCAACATCCAGGGGGATGAGCCCGAAATCGACCCCGATCACATCGACTCGCTGATCGAGGCGCAGGAAATCGCAGGACTTTTCGCGACGACGCTCGCTTGCCCGTTTCCGGCGCATCTCGATCCCGCCTATCCCGCCGCGGTCAAAGTGGCGCTCGGCGATCCAATCGATCGCGAGAAGCGAATTTACGAGGCGCAGAATTTCTCGCGCACGCCGCCGGCGGGTTCAAAAAGCGAAGACTTGCTTCTTCACATCGGCGCCTACGCCTATACGCGCGACAGCCTCCAGCGCTTTATCAGCCTTCCGCGCGGCGCGCGCGAAGCGGCGGAAAGCCTTGAACAGCTGAGGATCATCGAGAACGGGGAGCACATCGCCATTCGTCTTGTCGACAAAGCGGCGCGCGGCGTTGATACGGCGGAAGATCTTGCGGCGGCCCGCACGCGTCTCGCCGGGACATGAAAACGGCGCCGGTCAGGAAGATCGGCGCCGTCTGTCGTGAATGTAAGTCTTGCGTTGGTTTGTCTTCGCCCGCCGCATATTCTGCTAGGCGAACGCGGCGAAGGTGTAGACCGCCGGGAAAAGCGCCGCGATGATGATCGCCGTCGCTGCGGTTATCGAAAGCATTCTGGCCATTTTTTCTCTCCTTTTTATCGTTGTTCGCCGTTTCCGGCATGGGCTGGAGATAAGGGGCGTCGGGTCAAATGGAATACGGTTCGGCGCCGTTTCGCCGCATTCCAGACACCGTTCATCGAAGGCCGGATTGGCGCCGTCGGTTAGGCCCGCCCGGACCTCGGTTTGGCGCTGACGGGCGGGAGGAGGGTTTGTCGCCGGCCCAAGTAGACCTTTCCCGGGCGTTGCGCTAACAACCGGGCCCGCCAAGGAGATCCCATGGAAAAGACCTTTAAGGACGCACGTTCAGCCCTCGATGGGCTCCTGTTCGACGGCATGACCATCATGGCCGGCGGGTTCGGCCTTTGCGGCATCCCGGAAAACCTCATCCTCGCGATCCGC
>JAGRED010000275.1 GCA_020446725.1 Parvularculaceae bacterium
AGCCGAAGCCGCCGGAATTCATTGTCCTGACCGCGTCTTCAAGCGGCGCGCTCTCGATGCACAGGGGAAGACGTTCCGCGCCATGCATCATGTCCCGGACGCGGCGAAGCGCGGCGCCGAGATTGCCGCGCGGGTGAAAGCCGTGAAAATCCTTCGCGGTGAAATTCTTGTCCCGAAGGAGCGCGACCGCGATCGCGTCGCCGACCGCCATCATCATCGTCGTCGATGTCGTCGGCGCGCGCGTCTCGTCGCACGCTTCTTCCGCTTCGGGCAGGATGACGCGCGCGTCGGCTGCGTTCGCGAGCGTTGATTTGGCCCCGAAGGTGATCGCGGCGACCGGCACCGAAAAACGCTTGGCGTAGGCGAGGAGATCGCTCAGCTCTTCCGTCTCGCCCGACTTCGACAGCGCGAGCACGCCGTCTTCGCGCGAGATCATGCCGAGATCGCCATGGCTCGCCTCGCCCGGATGGACGAAGATCGCCGGCGCGCCGGTTGAGGCGAGCGTCGCCGCGATCTTGCGAGCGACATGGCCGGACTTGCCCATGCCGGTCGCGATGATCTTGCCCTTGACGTTTTTCAGAAGGTCGACGACGCGGCCGAAATCATCGCCGAGGCCGTCGCGCAGCGCTTCAAGTCCCGCGATTTCGAGCGAGAGGACATCCCTGCCGACGTCAAGATGCGCGCTCATGAGCCGTCCGACCCGCTTCCCGTTTCAGGCGGCCTTGCCGTTGCGGCCGCCGCAGTTCATCTACTAGAGGTCATTTACGTAGAGTTCGGCGAAAACGCCAATAGATACGCCGATAGAAACGCTGGTGGGACTACCGGCAGGAGCGCGGATGAGCGACGGATCAATGACCGTCACGATCAGTTCGAAAGCCGGCCCGATCGACATCGGCGTCGACAAACCGCTGGTCATGATCGCGGGGCCCTGCGCGCTCGAAAGCCGTGCGCATGCGCTTGAATGCGCGGCGGCGCTGAAAGAAATCTCCGCGCGTCTCAAGGCGCCGCTGATCTTCAAGACATCTTTCGACAAGGCGAACCGGACGAGCGCGGGCGCGGCGCGTGGGCTCGGCCTCAAGGAAGCGGCGCCGATCTTTGCGGAGATCCGCGAAAGCGTCGGCCTTCCGGTGCTGACGGACGTGCATGAGAAAGATCAGTGCGCGCCCGTCGCAGAAGCGGTCGACATCATTCAGATCCCCGCCTTTCTTTGCCGGCAGACGGATCTTCTTGTTGCGGCGGCGCGCGCCGGCAAACCGGTCAATGTGAAGAAGGGCCAATTCCTCGCGCCCTGGGACATGAAAAACGTCGTTGCGAAAATCAGGGACGCCGGCAATCCCGCTGTCCTCGTCACCGAACGCGGCGCGAGCTTCGGCTACAACACGCTGGTGTCGGATTTCCGCAGCATTCCGATCATGGCGGCGCAGACGCGCGCGCCCGTCGTATTCGATGCGACGCATTCGGTGCAACAGCCGGGCGGGAAGGGCGACGCCTCGGGCGGACAGCGGGAATTCGTGCCGACGCTTGCGCGTGCGGCGGTCGCCGTCGGCGTCGCGGCGGTATTCGCCGAAACGCATCCCGATCCCGACAAGGCTCCCTCGGATGGGCCCAACATGATCCCGCTTCATCTGTTTGAGGCGTTCGTCGCGGACCTTCAGGCGCTCGACGCTGTCACCAAGGGGCGCGGCTCGCTGCACGGCTATAGCCGTTAGGCCGGGAAGCCTTTCGGCGTTTAGGCCGCTGCCCATTGAGCGGCGGGCTGGCCCGGTTCGTCGGTTGCAACAGCCTTCGCTATGCTGACTATTTGGTTAAATGCCATGATTTCGCCACAATTGAATGTAATTGTATAACATCACTGGTTTGGCGAGCATTTGATGATCGCCGTTCGGGGCGAAGCCCCGCCGCCAGGGAAAAGTTTCGTTGCGTAGCGTTTCGTTTGCGTATCAGTGGCGGGCGGCGTCGAGTCCCCCATAGGCGCCGCCCGTTTCATTTCAACCAAAAGGCCCCGAAAGGGGCCTTTTGTTTTGTTGATCGATGGGGAAGCCCCGAAGGGCTTCCCGATATGCGCTGTTTATTGAGGCGCGAAACAGCCAGGCAGCTTGAAGCTCGCGATCCGCGTGTTCCAGCCGGCCGTGCTGCTAAGCTGTCCGGCGAGCGTGTAGTACTGGTTGACGTACCACATGGTGCAGTCGTCGACCGGATCGAGATTGAGCGATGTGTAATCGCCCCAGCGATTGTTCGTCGTGCGCTGGATGCCCGTGCCGTCGATGATCGTTCCCTCACCAAGCGTCATCTGGCCGAGCGCATCGCCCGCAAGGCGTCCGGTGTAGCGGATGCCCGGGAAAACGTCGGTTCCATTCGTGACGCTGTATCCGAGACCGATATTGCCCTGACGGTCCGACGCGACTGAGCCCATCCAGCGATGGACGCCGTCTAGCGGTGCGAAGGTGCCTTGCTGGTAGACGGAATAATTTCCGTTGGCCCGGCGCACTTCATACCACCGCATGCCGGCGACGCCGGGCGCGGCTTCAACCGATTGCGATGCAAGGATTGAATCGTATGACTTGAAGTTCCGGTACGGCGCGCGCCAGGTCGCACGCTGCCGGTAGGACTGGATGTCGACATACTGGCTTACGGCTGCGCCGGGCTGCGGCAAGCACCGACGGCCGCCGCCGGGGCAGGGGAAGATTGAATCGTAAGGCGCCACATCCAGTTGGGTCTTGAAGTCGAGCGTCGCGGCTGCGTTCGCATTCCACTTGACCGCCAGTTCCCAGATGTTCAGCGCATCTTTCGTTGCGCCATAGCCTGCGCCGTCATCCTGCGTGCCGATGATCGGAATTTTGTCGTCTGACTTCGGCTTCTGCTTGCCGTCGATATAGGCGGGCAGCAAACCATCGCCGACGAGATTCAGCGGAACCGGGCCGTCCGATCCGTCATCATTGAAGGCGTCGAGGCGGAAGCCGATGACGCGCGCCGGCTGGCCGTTGACCATCTTGTTTTTTTCGAGCGCGTAAACGCCGATCCCGTAGCCATTATTGGGTCCGAATTCGCGCGTGGTGATGACATAGGCGTCAGTCCAGTTGCCGTATTTCGGATAGTCGGGGAAATAGTCTGCCGTCGTAAACGCGTAACGGTGATAGGCGCCGGTCGGATCGGATGTCGCGGAAACCGCAACGCAGTTGTAAAACGGGCGCGTCGGATCGGACAGGCCGCTCGTCGTGAACTGCGAGAGCACCCAGCGATCCATGAATTGATCGTAGAGAACGATGGGGTCGCCGGACGGCTCGGCGCAATCCGGCACGGCGAAATTCGCCCACAGCGCGCCAATATCGAACGGCGCGATCAACGTGCCGCCGTTTTTGTCATAAACGCTGGTGACGAGATTGATCATCTCGACAATGTGGTTGGGGCCGACGGCCATGACAGGGTCGGGCGGATTCACGCGGCCGCCGAAGACATTGAAATTGTCCTGGTTGCTGCTGCCGTCGAAGTTGACCGTCGTTCCGCCGAGCATCGGCGCCGCGAA
>JAGRED010000276.1 GCA_020446725.1 Parvularculaceae bacterium
AATGACCCGCGTCAGGAAGGAAATCCCGATGCGGAACGATATAGGCGCATACGGAAAAACGCGTTAGCCTGACGCTGCGATCGGCGTTTTCCATTGTCCAATACTGTCTTTCTCGTCGTCCTGTTCGCCGCCTTCATGCATGCGGCGTGGAACGCGATCATCAAGGATCGCGGCGACCGCTTTTTCTCGATTTCAACGCTCGGCGTCGCGCAAGGCGTCATCACGCTATGCCTAACGCCTTTTGTCGGCGTTCCCGAAAAGGCGATCTGGGGATGGATTCTCGCCTCCTCCGCGCTTCATACCGGATACAAGCTTTTCCTGATCCTCGCCTATTCGGCGGGCGATCTGGGCCAAGTCTATCCGCTGGCGCGCGGCTCAGCGCCGCTTCTGTCCTCACTGATCGCGCTCGTTTTCCTGCATGAAAGCCTAGGCCCTTTCGTCTGGGCCGGCGTCGTCACGCTCTGCGCCGGCATCGCGCTGATGTCGTTCAAGGGCGGCATCGCGCGCGCGCTCGACAAGAGCGCGGTTTTCTGGGCGCTCGGCACATCGCTCTTCATCACCGGCTACACGATCGTCGACGCGGTCGGCGCGCGCGCCGCGCAGTCCGCCGCGACCTATATCGTCTGGATGTTCGTTTTCGACGGACTTGCGATCGCGCTCGTCTACGCCGGCGTAAGGCGCGGGCGCGTCGTCGCGGCCTTGCGCGAGTTGCCGATCGGCATTCTCACCGCGACGCTTTCGCTCGGCGCTTATTGGCTGATCATCTGGGCGATGACGCAGGCGCCGATCGGCGCCGTCGCTGCGCTCCGCGAAGCGAGCATTCTCTTCGCGCTCGCAATTTCGGTCATCTTCCTGAAAGAAAAGGCGAGCGGCTGGCGCATTGCATCGGCGGCGATGATTCTCGCGGGCGTCGCCCTGATGCGGATCGCATGATCAGGCGGCGGAGGTCCAGATGCGCTCGCCGATGATCGACGTCACGATAGAAACCAGAATGACGAAATAGAGGAACGCGCTCATCCCCGACGTCCAGAGCGTCTTGATCCATCCGCGACCATAGGCGCGCTTCAGGGCGAGCGTGAAATAGAGGCCGAGCAGGACGACGGATACGGGCAGCATTTGCGGCGCGCCGAATTGACCGAGCAGGATCGCCGCGCCGAAAATCGCAAAGCCGGCCGCATGAGAATAGAGCGACAGCACGAGATGATCGAAGAATAACGCGCCGCGCCCGCGAATGAACAGCGCCAGAATGATCGCAAGAATCGGCGCCATGAAGAACATAACGCGCGGCAGCCAGAGATTGACGCTTTCATTGAATTTCACGGGGTCAGAAACGAGCGCGTCAACGCCGGAAACAACACGGTTGAACCCTTCCGCGACATCGTTCCGCGACAGCGGCTCGCCGCCGATCTCGGCCTGAACCTCGCTTCCGTCTTTCTCAATCTCCGCCGTCGCCGCCGTTGAAACGCTTTGCTTGCACTCGCGCCACTTTTCCTCATCGAACTTGATATCTTGCGGCCGCACGAAGAACCGCGCCTTGAAATTGATGCTGCAGCTGACGTCGTTGTCGCCGATGACGATCGCTTCTTTTGAAGACGTCGCCGCCTCGACCTTGGCGCGCGTCTTTTCATCCATCTCATCAAGCGCGGCGTCGAAATCCGCTTTTTCGGCCGCAATCTGTTCGGGCGTTTTCGCCGTCACTTCGAAAGCGACGAACATCGTTTTCGTCAACCCGAGAACGAGGAAGAAAAGAAAGCTGACCACGAGGAAGAGACGCACGGGCGGCGTGTAACGCGAACGGCGTCCATGGCTGTAACTGGTCGGAACAAGGCCCGGCGAAGACGCCATCAGTCCGAGGGTCGACCACATGCGCGAGTCGAAGGCGAAGGTGTCCTCTATGAAATCCCGGAAGAGGATGAAGGTGCTGCGGCGCATGTCGTCATTCTTCTGACCGCACGCGGCGCAATAAGGCCCGACGATTTCCGCGTCGCAGGAAAGACAATGCGCGCCGGTCGGCGCAAGTCGCGCCAAAGGCTTTTTCTTCGCGGTGTCATCGACGCCGCCCCCGTCGCCGGGATCAATGTCAGGAATGTCGCCGGCCATGCGCCCCTCGCCCTCCAGCCGCTCAAATGATAACCCGTTTCACGGCGCTTCGCCAAACCCGGCATGCGGCAAAGTTGAGAAAAATGACCGCGTTCGTCACCAGATTCGCGCCCTCGCCGACGGGCCTATTGCATCTCGGTCACGCTTTTTCGGCGCTGACGGCGTCAGCGGCCGCGCGGAAAGCGGGCGGACGGTTCCTGCTCCGGATAGAGAATATCGATCAGGGGCGCTGCCGACCCGAATTCGAAGCGGCGATCCTTGAAGATCTCGCCTGGCTCGGCCTCGACTGGGAAACGCCGGTGCGTCGCCAGTCGGATCATTTTCCCGATTACGACGCGGCGCTGTCGCGGCTGATTGAAAAAGACGTCGTCTATCGCTGCTTCAAGACGCGCAAGGAAGTTCTCGACGAGATTGCGCGCGCGCCGCATATCGGCCGCGACGGACCGGAAGGCCCCCTTTATATCGGCGCGCCGCTTGCGGCGCTCGAAGAAAGAAACCTTCTCGCGGAAGGCGCGCCTTTCGCCTGGCGGCTGTCGATGGCGAAAGCGCGCGACGCCCTCGGGCCGCTTTTCGCCGACCTCTCTTTCGTCGAGCAGGATATCGACGGCGCAGCGACGGCGCGCGTGCGCGCAACGCCGGAAATTTTCGGCGATGCGGTGATTGCGCGCAAGGATTCCGGCACGAGTTATCATCTCGCTTCGGTTCACGATGACGCGCTTGCCGGCGTCACGCATGTCATCCGCGGCGAGGATTTGCGCGCGGCGGCGCATCTTCACGCGCTGTTGCAGGCGCTGCTAGGCCTGCCGGCGCCCGCCTATCGCCACCACCCGCTCATCGCGGATGAAACCGGCAAACGCCTCGCCAAGCGCGACAAGGCCGCAACCTTGCACGCGCTTCGCGAGAGCGGCGCCAGCGCCGGCGATGTCCGGCGCCGGCTCGGTTTCACTGATTGAGCGTCGTCGCAGACGCCGCCGCATAGCGATCGCCCGCCACTTCCGCGGGCGGCGCCGCGCTTTCAATCGCCGCCATATCGTCGGCTGAAAGGCTCAGTTGCAATGCGCCGATATTCTCATCGAGCCGCGCGGTCTTCTTCGTTCCGGGGATCGGGATGATGTCATCCCCCTTCGCCATCACCCAGGCGAGTGCGATCTGTCCGGGCGTCGCGCCCTTCTCTTTCGCGATCGTCGCGATGCGATCGACGAGCGTCAGGTTTTTCTCAAGCGCGCCATCGGTGAAACGCGGGTTGCCCGCAAGGCGGTAATCGCCTTTCACAAAATCGCTCTCGCTTCGATAGGCCCCGGTCAGAAGACCGCGGCCGAGCGGCGAGTAAGCGACAAAGGCGACGCCAAGCTTGCGGCAGAGCGGGATCATCTCTTCCTCCATGACGCGCGTCACAATCGAATATTCCGATTGCAGCGCGGCGATCGGATGAATCTGCATCGCTTTTTCAAGCGTCGCCGCGCTCACTTCCGAAAGGCCGATCGCCTTTACCTTGCCGGCCTTGACGAGATCGGCCATCGCGCCGACCGAGTCTTCAATCGGCACCGACGCATCGCGCCGGTGCATGTAATAAAGATCGATCGCCTCGACGCCGAGCCGTTTCAGGGAGGCCTCGCACGCCGCCTTTATATAGGCGGGATCGTTTGAAACGCCGAGCCATTCTCCGCCTTCGCCGCGTCGGATCGCAAATTTCGTCGCCAGAACGACGTCCTTGCGCCGGCGTTTCAAAAAGCCGGAAAGCTGTTCTTCATTGCGGCCCGAACCGTACATGTCGGCCGTGTCGAAAAAATTGACGCCGCGATCGAGCGCGGCATCGAGAATCTTTTCGGCCTCCGCATTCGACAAGGCTTCGCCGTAAAACTCGGCGAGCCCCATGCAGCCGAAGCCGAGACGCGAAACGGAAAGACCGGTATTTGCAAGCGGAACCATGCGCATGATTGCTCCTTCAACGCGAAAAATGGGTGAGATGTGAAAAGTCGAGGCCCACGCCGGCAATCGGAGCGACGGCGCGAAAGCGCGGCTGCGACGGACGACTTGAAGCGGGATTCGACAGGAAACGGCGTTGCGCCGATGTTGGAATAGATAGCAGATCAGACGGGAAATGTCAAAGATTCAATATGGAGATCGCGCGCGCTATGATCGCTCGATCGTCTCGTCGACGCGATAACGTCCCGTCATCGGCCAGGAAAAAAGAACATCCTCAAGCATCGGCCCTGCGCCGATATTATGCACGATCATCGGCCAGCCCGAGGCGCCGATCTCATCCGTCACTATGCCTATATGGGGAAGGAAACCCGCGTCGCCGCGCAGATTCCACGCAACAATATCGCCGGGCCTGTAGTCGCGCGCGTCAAGGCTCGGGCTCAGACGCCACCCTTTGCGCGTCATGAAGGTCTCAAGATTGGGAACGCGCCGATGATCGATGTTTGAATCGGCGCGCGTCAGTCCCCAGAATTGCGGATAGGCGGAGAAGTTCGCTTTCATATCCTCATGCACAAGGCGCTGAAGATCGATGTCGAGCCGGCGCAAGGCGCGAACGACGACATCGGCGCATACGCCCTTGTCCGCCGCGACATCGCCCATCGGATAAGCGAGGCGCTGATAGGATGCGTCATAGACGACGCGATGATTTGTGCGCTCGATCGCGGCCGCCGACAGGCGCGCGCCGAATTCTTCCGGCGCGGCGAGCGCGGGCGTTGAGGCGACAAGGATGACGAGGATTGCTCTGATCATGACGCCCTTATCGGCGAAGATCGAGGCGAGCTTTGGGCGGATCGGCGGCGAAAAATCGATCCGACGCAAGGGCCGCTCCGCTCATCGCAGGAGCTTCGGACAAGACCGGGTTCCGGGGTCTAATCGGGATTGAGGAGGGACCCGTCATGACGTTCAGACAATGTGCGCTCGCTCTGATCCTCGCCGCATCGGGCTGCGGCGGCGCGCCCGCGACGCGTATCGACGAACCGGCGATCGCGAAGGATTTTCACCTAATCCCCGGGAGCTTTCGTCCCGGACGCGGGCCGGACGGCAACACCGTCGTTTATGACGCCCCCGGCGGGCTCGTCGTCATCGACACCGGCCGTCATCCCGAACATTCAAAACGCATCCTCGATTACGCCGCCGCGCGCAAACTGCCGATCAATGCGATCGTAAATACGCACTGGCATCTGGACCACACGAGCGGCAACACCGAGATCAAGGCGGCGTTCCCCAAGGCGAATGTCTATGCGACGCAGGCGATCGTCGGCGCGCTCGACGGCTTTCTCGCCGAATCGATTCCCCAATCGGAAGAGATGCTCGAAACGTCGACCGACCTTGCGCCGGAAACGCGCGCGACGATCGAACGCGATCTGGCGACAATCAAAAGCCCCGCCGCGCTTCTGCCCGACATCACCGTCGACACCCCGATGACAATTGATGTCGACGGGCGGGCGCTCGAAATCAATTTGACAGATCATGCGGTCACCGAAGCGGACATCTGGATCTGGGATGCGGCGACGAAAACGGTGATCATCGGCGACCTCATTACGACGCCTGCGCCGTTCTTCGACACCGCCTGCGCCGAGGGCTGGCGCGCAGCGCTTGATGCGGTTGAAGAAAAACCGTTTGAGCGCGTCGTCGCCGGACATGGCGCGACGCTTGATCGGAGCGGCTATCTCGCCTGGAGGCGCGCTTTCGACAACCTGCTTTCCTGCGCCGTCGCGCATGATGGCGCGGAGTGCGTCAGCGGCTGGATGACCGACGCCGCGCAATTCATCCGCGAGGATGAAAAGGACCGCGCCGGACGAATGATCGTTTATTACGTCGATAACGTCATCCGGTCGTCGGAAGCGCGCGAGCGCTTCTGCCGCGCGCGATAGCAGCCGGACCGACGCGATTGTGAAGAGACCGTGATCGCGCGCGCCGCTATCGTCAGCGCGCGGAGGCAAAATCATGAAACCAGTTCTATTGCTCGCCCTCAGGGCGTCGACCGGGGCGTTGTTGATCGTATGGGGCGCCTTGCGCGCATTTTCCCCCGAACGCGGCGTCGGGCTTGCGAACAAATATTATGGCGGCGCGGTCAATTCCGAAGCGATCCAGGCGGCGTTCGGCTGGGGCGAGATCGCCCTCGGCGCGCTCGTCATCCTCGGTCTGTTCCGGATCATCGTTTATCCGTTGCAGGCCGTGATGCTGGTCGGCGGCGCGTTCGCTATCTGGAAGCACATTCTCGACCCGTTGAGCCTTTACCTGTTTACGGGCGAGGCGAAGGCGAACATCCTCTTCTTCCCTTCAACGACGGTCGCGGTCGCCGCGCTCATCCTGCTGGCATTCAAGTCCGACGACCGGCTGGCGCTCGACCGGCTGATAGGCCGGAAATAGCGCCGGAACGCGGGCCGCACGCGACAAACCGCATGCAATACGCCCTGACGCTTCTTATATAATGGGGGCGAAGGAGACGCCCCATGTTCCGTGACCACCCGATTTCAGAGAACGACGCGATGGACCCGATGTCGTTCATCCTCAACATTCTCTGGCTGATCGCCGGCGGCGCAGTCGCCGCACTCGGCTGGTTCGTCGCCGCGGCCGTCATGGTCGTGTCGATCATCGGCATTCCCTTTGCGCGCGCGGCTTTCGACAACGGCGTCTACACGCTCTGGCCGTTTGGCGTTCGCGCCTATGACCGCGGCGCGCTCTACGGCGAGGATATCGGCACGGGACCCCTCGGCTTTCTCGGCAACATCATCTGGTTCGTGCTCGCGGGCTGGTGGCTGGCGCTCGGCCATCTCATCGCCGCGCTCTTTCTTGCGATCACCGTTATCGGCATCCCGTTCGCGTGGGCGCATCTGAAACTCGCCGGCTACGGTCTCTGGCCGATCGGCCGCTCCGTCGTCCGTCACGACATCGGCCGGCGCCGCATCGACTATTGACGCAGTCAGCAGCGCCTTTAGCATCCGGGGCGGAGACGGCGATGATCGACAAAACCTTCGCACAGGTGATGGCTGCCTATAATGCGTGGCAGAATGACAGCATTTACACCGCCGCCGACTCCCTGACCGATGAGGCGCGGCGCCTTGACCGAGGCGCATTTTTCAACTCGATTCACGGCACGTTGTCCCATCTGTTATGGGCGGACCGTCTATGGCTCAGCCGCTTCACGGGGAGCATTGCGCCGGCGGGAGGCATAAAGACGTCATCGTCCTTATTCGACGACTGGAGCGCGTTGAAGCGCGAACGCAAATCGACTGATGACGCTATCAAAGGCTGGACGGAAACATTCGCGGCCGCTGATATCGAAGGCGACATCAGTTGGCATTCGGGCGCAATGAACCGCGATATCACGATGCCCCGCACATTGGTCATCGCTCACTTCTTTAATCATCAAACGCATCACCGCGGCCAGGCGCACGCCATGCTGACCGCCGCCGGCGCCAAACCGCAGGACACCGACCTCATATTCATGGCGGGAATAATGCCGCAACCGGCACAATCGCGCTGAACGGCGAATGGCGTCGCCACGCTGCATTTTTTGACCAATGGCTGAAATCCCCCTCACGCGACATCCGACAAGCGCTGAAAAAGCCGCCGCCATACGCGCAGCCGTGCGCGCGGTTACCTTTCCCGCAAACGCCTCCCGACGCCTTGCGCGTGAAGATGACGCGCCGGCCTTTCATGACCTCATCGCCGATCCGCGCGTTTCGGGGCCGGTCTACACCCTGCCCAAACCGCCGACACTTGAGGCGGCTGACGCCTTCATCAAACGCCATATCGAGGAACATCAGCGCGGCGAGGGATTGCTGATTTTCGAATACGATGCGGCGGGCGCAATCGGCGGTTATCACGACATTCAATTCTGGCCGGAATGGGCGGCCGCGGAAATCGGCGGCGCGATCCGCCCCGATCGTCAAAGCATGGGCGCCGGCGGCGCCGGCGCGGCCGCCGCTTTTAACTGGCTCTTTGACGCGATCGGCGTCGATCTCATCTGCGAGACGGCGGCGCTCGACAATATACGCACGAAAAAATTGCTTGAGCGGCTCGGCTTTCGCTTTCTCGGCGAGATCGAAAGCGAGTTGCCGGACGGCGGAAAGCGTCCCTCGCTCTATTTCGAACTGTCGCGCAAGGAATGGGCGACGCGTCGGCTTTCCGTCCCCTGACGGTTTTGCTAACAAGAGTAAAATAGGAGCGCTAAACATGTGGGGTGTGATCAGGAGAATACTGTTCTATCCGTTCGCGCTGCTTATCATTATTCTTGCTTACATCGGAGCCGGTCTCGGCGCAGCGCGTATTATCGAATTCGTACCGGCGATAGGCTTCGCCGCTTTTGTCGGCGCGTTCGCCGCGGGCTCTCTCGCAGTTCGTATGATCGAAGGAAAAGCGTCGCGCGCATTCAACCTCGCAGGCGCCTTCCCTTTGATCGCCGCCGGCGCACTGGCCATATCCGTTTGGCTTTTTGCGAGAGGGTATCCAACGGCGCCAATCGACGATGGGAAACAGCCTGCGTCAAATTCAACATGGACCCTGCAGGACGGCGCAACGATCAGTTACGAACGCTGCGGCGATCCTGACGGCGCGCCGCTTGTCTTCCTTCACGGCGGACCGGCCATTCCGCCGCGCGGCGCATCAATCGATACCGTTTGCGCGATCGGCGACGAGGGTTACGACGTCTACATATACGACCAGATCGGGTCGGGCGGCTCGTCGCGTCTTGCGAATATCAGCGCTTATTCCGTTGGACGCCACGTCGCTGATCTGGAAGAAATTCGTGCTCAAATAGGCGCTGACACGATCAATCTCGTAGGGGTCTCTTGGGGATCGGTGCTCGCCAGCCATTTTATCGCCGCCCATCCCGGACGCGTTTCCAGCGCCGTGTTCGTATCGCCCGGCATACTCGGCCCGCGCAAGGGAGATGACGTCGAGTATGATTACTCCCTATCGGCTTCGTCGGATTATGACGGCGTTCTGTTGCCGCCTCTCCGGGTCATTATCGCCGGCCTGATGGCGCGCATGAACCCAGGCGCCGCGGTCAATTACATGCCGCAGGCGGAAGCCGGCGCAGTCATGGATAGGCTCGCCGCCGATCCTGGACTTGAATATCAGGGAAAATGCAAAGGCGCTTCGATCAATGCAGGGTCGGGCGAACGCGGGAGCGGCGCCAATTACTACGCGAATCTGATGACAGCGCAGGATTTGAAACGCTTGCCCGATCCGACCGGCGCCATTCGCGCGGCCTCACCGCCGCCAATCCTCATTATGCGCGGCGTCTGCGACTACATCCCGCGTAGCGCTCTCGGTCGATATGAAGGGGCGTTTCCAGCCGTAACGATCATCGACGTCGATCGCGAAGGCCATTCTTTCCTCGGCGCGAGGCCGGATATCATCGTGCCCGCCGCAAAATGCTTTCTGTCCCAATCCTGCGAGTGAGATTCGACCAACGCGGCGCGATAGGCGCGCCGTCAGCGCTCGACGATCGACTGAAACCCGCCGAAGATCATGCGCTTGCCGTCGAAAGGAACCTGATCGGGCGTCATCGACGTGTTCTTCATCAAATCGTCCATGGCTTTCGCCATGCCTTCGTCGCGCACCGCTTTCGACGGCCATTCGATCCAGGAGAAGACGACCGTCTCGTTTTCTTCGCGCTTCACCGCCATCGAAAAGGACGTGAGCTTTCCCTCCGGCACGTCGTCGCCCCAGCATTCGATGACGCGCAACGCGCCATGTTTCATGAAATAAGGGGCGGATTCTTCTGCGAGTGCGCGATATTTTTCCTTGTTCGCGGTCGGCACGGCGATCACATACCCATCAACATAAGGCATAGACTTCCTCCTATTCCCGTGCGGCTTTCTCAATTGCCGCAAGCTCAATCTTCGTCATCGGCATGATCGCCGCCATCACCCGATCGAGACGCGCCTGATCGCCCGCCATGATGTCATTAAGAACGGACGGTATCACCTGCCAGGAAAGGCCGAAACGGTCTTTCAGCCAGCCGCAGCGGCTTTCCTCGCCGCCATCGGCGAGAAGCGCCGACCAGAGACGATCGATCTCCGCCTGCGTGTCGCAAAGCGCGACGATGGAGGCGGCTTCACTAAGCTTGAAATGCGTCCCGCCATTGAGCGCGGCGTATGGAACGCCGTCGAGCTCGAACCGCGTCAGCATGGCGACGCCCTTTCGCATCATGCCGCCCTCGCCATAGCGCGACACCGATACGATGCGCGAGTTGGGGAAGAGCGAAACGTAGAAATTTGCAGCTTCTTCGCCATTGTCGTCGAACCATAGACAGGTTGAAAGGCGGGGCTTCATTCTGAAATCTCCGCTTCAACGAGTTGCGCAAGCTGGCCAAGCGATTCCTGCCAGCCGAGGTAACAGGCTTCCGGCGGAATGAGGTCCGGGATGCCGGACTGGGTTATCCGAATATCGGTTCCGACGGCTGTTTTCTTCAACGTCACTTCAACCGTCATCTCCCCCGGCAGATTCGGGTCATCGAACCTGTCCGTATAGGAAATATATTCACCCGGCGACAGCGCAAGATAGACGCCGCCGAATGAATGGCTGTTCCCGGTCGAGAAATTCGTGAAGCTCATGCGGAATGAGCCGCCGACCTTTGCATTCATGTGGTCTACGGCGCAGGTGAAGCCGTGCGGCGGCAGCCATTTCGCCATCGCCTGCGGATCCAGGAATGCGCGATACACGCGCTCCGGCGGCGCGCGAAATACGCGATGCAGATGTATCGTGCCCGGCATATCGATCTCCCTTCTTGCAGCGAATGTTCAGATCCCGCGCCGGCCTAATGTCCGGGGATCGGCAGGACTTCCATGATCTCGACCGCCTCGCCCGGAAAGATCGCGAAATGCGGATGGTTCTCGAATTTTCGTGCAGCGTCCTCATGCGAAGCCGCCGTGAGCACGACGAAACCAGCCATCGAATTCGAAATGTCGTCGATTCCCGTCTTCGAGACGCGCTTTGTCTTGCCGAGCGGCCCGCCTTCAAAAGCGATCGCGCCGGCGTTTTCCGCCATCCATGCGCCCCAGGCCGCGAGACCCTTTTCCTCGCGCGCCTTGCGCTCATCCGGCGCCAGGTCGAGCCAGCCGGATTTCTTCATCGCATCCTGATTGCCCGTGAATACGGCGATAAAGGTTTTCATGTCATTTTCCCTTCGACAAATTGATTGTCAGCCGAGCATTTTCGCCAGCGTTTCAAGCTGGGCGGCGGCGGCCTTCCATCCTTCGGAAAAGCCCATTTCAAGATGCTTTTTCGAATCATCTTCATTTGCGTGCCGCGCGCCCCATTTCATGCGCGTCTTGCCGTCGCCGTCATCGGAAAGCTCAACGAAACCGGTCATGAAATGCTTATCGGCAGGAACCCATCCTTCGCGATAGCCATCGGTGAAAACGAGCCGCTCACCTGCCATGATCGCGAGGAGGCAACCGACATTTTCAAAGCGCTCGCCGTTCGGACCGGCGAATACGCTGTTGAACCGCCCGCCCGGCTTGTATTCAGCATCGACGCTCTCAACGCGCCACGGCTTGGGGCAATACCACTCCATGAGCAATGACGGTTCCGTCCAGCACCGCCAGACGGCGCCGCGCGGCGCATCTAATGAGACATCGACAAGCAATTCCTTCGGCGCTGCTTCGCCGGCGTGATGCACAATCATGGTCTACGGGCCTCCCTGCCCTCCGGTTTGAAAAGAAGTTCAATATAGCGTTTCAGGTGTCCGATCATGTCGATGGCGACGCCGGGATCGTTCTTCGCCTTGGCGAGAATGAAGGCGCCCTGGATCGACGCTTGCGTATAGAGCGCGAGGCTCTCCGGCGTTATTCCGCCCACGTTATATTTCTCGATCGCCGCCGCGATATCGGCCTCAAGCGTTTCCGCATGACCTGCGATCGACCGCCAGCAGGCGCCGCGAATATCGTCCGACGCGCCATAGGCCTCCTGCACCATCGTGCCGACGAGGCAGGTGAATTCGGCGATCTCGCCGTCGATCAGCGATTTGCGGAAGTCGACATAGGCGAGAATGCGATCGAGCGGATCGGCGGGATCGTGATACGCCGCTGAGGCGAACAGGCCCGCCGTCGTCTCCGACCAATGGTCGGCGGCGGCGACGGCGAGCGCATCCTTCGATTTGAAATGGTGGAAGAATGCGCCCTTCGTGACGCCGGCGCGGGCGCAGAGATCATCGACCGAGGTCGCCGAATACCCCTTCTCCCGGATCGTTCCGAGGGCGGCGTCTAGCAGCTTGGCGCGGGCGCTGGGCTTCATGCTCTTTCGATACCAACCGGTTGGTATGTTGTCAACTGCAAAAGAAGCCGGCCAATTGCGGCCGGCTCCCGCAGATCGCTCCGCCCAGGCGGCGCTACACCGCTTTCACGTAGAGCTTCGCGCCGTCGACGCCGACGATCTCGACCTCGGCGCCCTTCTCGAAATTCGCGCCGTCCTTGCTCGCCGCGAGCCAGACCGTATCGCCGTAGCGCACGCGCCCCTCGCCGGCGGAGAACGCCTCGTCGACCTTGACGCGCTTGCCGATTTTCTGCGCGCCGCGTTCATTAAGCGTCAAATGGTCCGCCTGGCTCTTGTGGAGCCAGGGTTTCACTTTGGGCGTCGCAACGATCGTCAGGAGGACGGTGATGACGCCGAAGATGAGAAGCTGCATCCGCCATGCGCCGTC
This sequence comes from Parvularculaceae bacterium, assembly GCA_020446725.1. Lineage (GTDB taxonomy): Bacteria > Pseudomonadota > Alphaproteobacteria > Caulobacterales > Parvularculaceae > Amphiplicatus. Next base: position 12,740 of record JAGRED010000276.1, read on the forward strand.
GAGCGGCCAGAGATCGGCGAAGCCGACGATGACGGCGGCGGCGGCGGGCCAGAGGAAATAAGTGGTGCCGGTCGATATCTCGACAATCAGCAGGATGACCGCGAAGACGAACCAGTACCAGAAAGGCATCGTTTCAAGGAACTCAACCATTGCAGCCTCCGCTATTGAGCGCTCGGAACAGAGCCGCGCGCGCGCGCCTTATTGAGCGCATCGTCCGCCAGCGCGCCGACGCCGGCGATCGTGCCGACAAGCGCTGACAATTCAGCAGGAACGATGACCGTCTTCTGCTGCGGCGAGACGGCGAGCTTTTCAAACGCCGCGACATATTTCTGCGCGACGAAATAGTTGATCGCGTTGACATCTCCGCGGGCGATCGCTTCTGAAACCATCGCGGTCGCTTTGGCTTCAGCCTCAGCCTCGCGCTCGCGCGCTTCAGCATCGCGGAATGCCGCCTCCCTGCGGCCTTCGGCTTCAAGGATCGCCGACTGTTTTTCGCCCTCTGCGCGCAGGATCGCGGATTGCTTTTCGCCTTCGGCGGTCAGGATTTCCGCGCGCTTCAA